>JABIFK010000594.1 GCA_018650745.1 Candidatus Latescibacterota bacterium
CACATCCCAAGCTTTAAGCTGTGTGTCATTTACCAAACCTGAAATCACATGTTGTAAAAATGCCACTTGAGCAGCCAAGCCATCAAATGTCAAATCATCAATCCGATCTTCAGGCGAATCAAACTGCGCCCGAATATCATTGAGTGTCGTAAACAACAACGTTGGAAAACCCGCCAATGCAGGTGCCGCTGCTTCATAAGGCACCGTCTCTGGCACACTGCCCAACCCTTGCCGGCTGAGGTCTTGCTTCAAACTATTGGACAAAATTTTCTCACCACCCAATACCCGATCTTCATAGTCTACCGTCAAATCCAACAACTGACCCAAAATGGGTGGTGTTGGCACGGCAACTCGGTAGGGAAACACAGGCTTGATTGCAGCCAACTTGTCACTGCCCACCAACAAATCCAACCCCACAAACAAACGCACTTCAAAATCATCGAGCCGAGCAATCAGCGTGATCTCTTCAGAAGTCCATTCTTTCAACTCACGCTCACGTAACCCCGACGCCACCTGAAGCAAAGGCACAAACGGGCGAATACCTGCCAAATTCAAAAAGTGTGCATCTGTAAAGACCGCAATAACCGTGCGCTTTGGCGGTGTTTCTTGAAACACCCGCAGCAACTCCAACAATCCCGCAGCTGTCGCTGCCTGTGCCGCTCCCGGTGCCAAAGCCGGCACCGGTGACATGGCATCGTAATATGCATTTAAATACACGGCTTCACTTTTAAGCGTCGCATCCGTACCAGGTATAATGCCTACAAGTGTACGTCCTTGTGCATTTTGCCAGGTCATACGCCCCGACAAACGCACTGTTGTTTGCTGGGCGGCCAACTCAGTGACCCGTGCGCCATCAGAAACATAAAAACGGGGCAAATTGGCTGGCACATCTAAAAATTTTAAATCGGCTTCTTTGCGATGTGTGCCTTCGGCACTGCGAAAAATAACCGCTTTTGCACCCAAGTGAAAAAACGTCACCCACTGTTCGCCACAATCATAATCCAACACGACAATGCGATCTTTAATCGGCACACCATCCAACGCGGCCAAATCACCCTTCCCACCATCAATCAACACGCCCGAAAGACCTTCAGGTGGCAATGTTGGCGTGCGCACCAAATTGGGCCACATCCCATACAGTTGCACACGCTCACCACCTGCAACCAGTTCAAAACCCTCGTCTTTAGGCACGGGTACCCGAAAGTGGTGATGATAAATCTCAGAAATACTCAAGCCTTGCAACTGCCGCTCAATTTCATCGGCCGCTTGTCGATTACCAGCATAACCCGTCATCCGCGAATCAACAGCAGACAATGTGGTCACAGTCTGTCCCAATCGACCAACCATGTCATTGGCTTGGAGAGAGGATGTCAAAAACAAAACAAAGAGTAGAAGGTATTTTTTCATAAGTCGCGTTTTTGGTAAAACCCATTTTTTAAGATTTATTTTTGCCTACGGCGTCCTACTTTTGTGTCGTTACAAAAGTGAGTCGCCGAAGGCAAGAAGTTAAATATAAAAAATTGCTTCTACAAATTTATAAAACATCAAAGATATTGATTATCACTTATCCAATAACCCGCATCGGAATCATCTCCTTATTTTCATCCACCTCAAAATCCAACACCACCGTGTCATCACCCTGCTCAAATCGAACCACACCCTTCCCCAATGGGGCCTCAATACCCGGCCCACCATAAAGCGGCCACGCATCATAATCAATCCCCTCGCCATCCACCAAGTGATCCCCATCATAAGCCATTTCCAACCGACGACCATTCCATGCATCATAACGCACAACACCCTGATCTTGCCAATCGTGCAGATCCAAATCACATTGTGTAATGGCCTCACAAAATGCATCAAACGAAGCCACACTATTTGCCTCCACCGCCTCCACAACCAAACCTGCATTCACATCTTCGATACGCAATAACCAGCCATCGACATGATTATCTTCTTTAATCGATTCCCATCGATAAGCCCCTATTGGACGAAGGCCCAAATAAAAATCATTCATATCACCCACAATCCAACCATTTTTCTCAACCCATCGAACGGACTGTGGTAAATACAAATTGACGTACGGTGCTGTATCATCTTCAGGGATACGATACAATATGATCATTGCATTTTCACATTGCATCATCTGCTCAAACGGAGATGCCCCAGACAACCGATCGGGA
>JABIFK010000208.1 GCA_018650745.1 Candidatus Latescibacterota bacterium
CGTTGTATTCTACGATAATTGGATTTCTGTTTGGCTTTTCCATTAAGGCCATTAGCCAGTTTGGTGAAATTGACGCTGGTCAATTTGAGAACACACAATATGAATGATGCTGTGAATTTCAACCGAGCTTTATGCCAAGGAAAATATTCTTGCATAACTTCTTGAAGTGCTATAATTTGACTGGACATAGACCTGTGCTTTGTTAAGGGAGTGAGATTTGTCTCTGGTAATTCAAACCTAACTCTTTTTAGCAAATTACACAGGTCTTTTTACTTTTTGTCGTGTACTCAGATAAAAAACTTAAGATCGGGAAACATAAGTGCCTTTAAAAATACTTCAAACTGTATTTGGATATGATCAGTTTCGGTTGCAACAAGAAGCAATAATACAGCGTTTATTAGCGGGACAAAATGCGGCGGTGATCATGCCCACAGGTGGGGGGAAGTCGATTTGTTATCAAATTCCTGCACTGATGCGCAAGGGGACGGGCATTGTTGTTTCACCGTTGATTTCACTGATGCAAGACCAGGTGGATGCGTTGAAGCAATTGGATATTTGTGCAGAATATCTGAATTCAAATTTAGATGGTGGGCAACAGTATCGGGTGATTGAAGCCTTGTTGAGCGGTTCGTTGGATTTGCTCTATGTTGCGCCTGAGCGGCTTATGATGCCAGACTTTTTGAATTTGCTGACACGCGTAGATCTTTCTTTGTTGGCGATAGATGAAGCGCATTGTATTTCACAGTGGGGGCATGACTTTCGGCCTGAATATCGAAAGTTGGCCGAAGTTCGAAATCAATTCCCCAACGTACCTTGCATTGCGGCTACGGCTACGGCAGATGACCCGACACGGCGCGAAATTGTTCAACAACTTCATATTGAAGATGAGGGGCTTTTTGTTGCAGGTTTTGATCGGCCAAATATTCGTTATGCGGTTGTACAAAAAAACAATGCGAAGCAACAATTGTTAAGATTTATCGAGACACAACATTCAAAGGATGCAGGCATTGTGTATTGTTTGTCTCGGCGAAAAGTTGAAGATGTGGCTCAGTGGTTGGTTGAGCAAGGGCATAACGCACTGCCTTATCATGCGGGGTTGGCTGCTGAGGTAAGGCTGGAGAACCAAGATCGTTTTTTGAAAGAAGAAGGTCTTATTGTTGTGGCCACTATTGCGTTTGGTATGGGCATTGACAAGCCCAATGTGCGATTTGTGGCCCATATGGATATTCCCAAAAGCCCGGAATCGTATTATCAGGAAACGGGGCGCGCAGGCCGTGATGGATTGCCTGCCAATGCTTGGATGACGTATGGGTTGGCTGATGTGGTGTTGATGCAAAAGATTCTGAGTGATTCTGAGGCAGATGAGGAGCACAAACGCGTTGAGTGGCACAAATTTAATGCGTTGGTTGGTTATTGTGAATCTGCCCAATGTCGGCGTCAGGTGTTATTGAGTTATTTTGGCGATACAATGGATGAACCGTGTGGTAATTGTGATACGTGTTTGACACCTGTTGAGACCTTTGATGGCACGGTGGCGGCACAAAAATTCCTCTCTTGTGTACATCGCACAGGCCAACGTTTTGGTGCTGGGCATGTCGTGGATGTTCTTTTGGGGAAGATGACGAATAAGATTGAAAGCTTTGGCCATCAGGCGTTGAGCACATTTGGCATTGGTGAAGAACATTCGGTGGGGCAATGGCGTTCGATTGCTCGGCAGCTTGTTACGGCCAATTACTTAAGTGTGGATATTGAAGGATATGGCGGGTTACGGTTGACGCCTGATTGTGGTGCTGTTTTGAAGGGGGAGAAGCAGGTCCTTTTTCGAAAAGACCCAAAACCGGAGCGTCGGTCTCGTAAAAAAGAAAAAACAAGCCCAGCAAAGAATGATTTACTGGATGACCAAACTCAACCCTTGTTTGATGCCTTACGCGATTTGCGCCTTGAACTGGCGCGTGAGCAGGGCATTCCGCCTTATATCATTTTTCATGACAGCACGCTTATTGCCCTGGCTCAGAATCGTCCTAAAACAGTGGACGATTTGGGTTATATTCCTGGGGTTGGTGCTGTTAAGTTAGAGCGTTATGGTGAGGCGTTTTTGAATGTGATTTGCACGTTCGAAAATAGAAATTGATTTGAACATATCTTATCTATATTGGAATGATGGACGCTTGATGGCGTGCATCAGAAACCTAATTGGGGTATGTGTTGTCATAAAAAGCGACAGAATAGTCTATAGACTTTATGGAGGGTTTTATGGCCAAAAGCAAACGCAGTAAAACGGGGATGAATAAGTTTCAGAAAAAAGCACGCCAACAGGGTGAGTATCGCGTTCGGGGAGAAGAAGTGCCTCATTATTTGGCCTTGGCTGAGAGTGACAATCCCAAAGACCGGTTTGAGGCTGCTGCCAATTTGTGTCCGTGTCATATTCGCCACCCTGTGCCCGAGGTTCAAACAGCTTTGTTTCGTCTGATGGAAGATTCTGATGCCGAGGTTCGCGCACGTGCTTGGCATACATTGGAGGACGGTGGTGTGCCAGACGACCCTCGTATGGAAGCCATTTTTGAGCGTACGCGTGAACATGAAAAAGACAAACGGGTTTTGGGATTTTTGAAGGAATTGCAAAAAGACAATTTGGAACACAAAGAACGCACGATGCTTAAAATTGCAGCACGTTCTGAGTTTGATCAAAAAGGGAAGTGTGATTTTTGTGGCGATAATGGTGCCGTGAAAACCGATTTTGAAACAGAAATTCCCGATGGTGGCCAGATACGATTTGCACTGGTTTGTGAGGCTTGTACGTAGGGTGGACAAGGTGTATCAAATCTTTTATTATAAAAGGGTCGAATTTTTCGTCCCTTTTTTTTGTTTAATAAGGAGTGTGATATGCAGGTGATCGAAGGACGACCTGAGATAGATTATCCTTGTCCTTGGAGCTTTAAAGTGATTGGTCGTAAAGAAGAGGACATGAGGCGCGCAATTGATGAGATTGTTGGCAGCAAGCACAAGTATACGATTACTGTGTCAAATCACAGTGCCAAGGGGACTTATTGCAGCCTAAATTTGCACATGACCGTCATCAACGAACCCCACCGTATTTACATCTATACGGCCTTAACGGAACACGAGAGTACCAAAATTGTGTTATGAATCTCTGCATGGCTTTTGTTACCTTGTTTTAACTTGACATTTACTCCCCTTTGGTGCACTATTCATGCCCTCAATGCCATTCTAAAAGTTTTGGCATAATGAGTCTAATTTATTGTAAAATAAATCTATAGATCCCTTTTAAAATGAGAAAAGTTGCTGGAATGCCCTTGTATATCTGGCAATTTTGCACGTTATGAATTCATTACATTTCAGTATTCAAAATATTATAGACGGTCAAGGCATTCCAATTGCCATTACAGGTATGTTGATTGTTTTTTGTGTATTGGCTTTGATCAGTCTTTTTATTGCTGTGTTGCCAAAACTCACAGCTTGGTTGGGGCGATATTTTCCAGAAACGGAAATTCAAGAAGCTTCAACGCCACAAACATCTTCAAATGACGCGGTTATGGCTGCTATTGCATATGTCTATCATATGCGCCGCCAAGAGAAATAAGCACGGATTGCCGTGAGGACGGGTTATGGAAATACTGTTTGAATTTTTAAAAACAACGGGTTTTGCCAATTTGACATTTGGCAATGGACTGATGATTGTTATTGGTATTGTGTTTATCAATTTGGCAATTACCAAACACTATGAACCCTTGCTGCTATTACCCATTGGTTTTGGGATGGTGGTTGGTAACATTCCCTCTATTTCGAGTATGGCTTTGGGGGTTTATGATGACGGCAGTGTGTTGCGTTATATTTATTTTGGCGTGACATCCGGTTTGTTTCCGCCGTTGATCTTTTTGGGCATTGGTGCCATGACCGATTTTTCGACCATGTTATCAAATCCCAAGCTGGTTTTGTTGGGGGCGGCTGCCCAGATGGGGATTTTCCTGACATTAATTGGCGCGATGTACTTGGGCTTTTCTCCTGAAGAAGCGGGTGCGATTGGTATTATTGGTGGGGCTGATGGGCCAACGGCTATCTTTTTGTCGGCCAAATTGGCCCCGCATCTTTTGGGGGCCATCGCAATTGCGGCGTATTCTTATATGGCCTTGGTGCCTGTGATTCAGCCACCGATTATGAAGTTGCTGACGACAAAAAAAGAAAGATTGATGCGGATGCCCGAGCCGCGTCAGGTGTCTGTGCGGGAGCGCATTATTTTTCCTATTGCAGGCTTTTTGATTGCTTCGTTGATCGCACCGGGTGCCATGACGCTCCTGGGCATGCTCTTTTTTGGCAATTTGCTCAAAGAGAGCATGGTTACCGATCGATTGGCTGAATCTGCGCGTAATGCGTTGATTGATATTGTGACTATTTTGCTTGGTTTTTCGGTGGGGGCCAGCACACAGGCCCAAACATTTTTAAACCCTCAGTCTATGCTTATTTTTGGATTGGGGGCGTTGTCTTTTTCGGTGGCCACTGCAAGTGGTGTTTTGTTTGCCAAGTTTATGAATTTGTTTCTCAAAGACAAGATCAACCCGCTTGTAGGCGCTGCGGGGGTGTCGGCTGTTCCCGATTCGGCACGTGTGGTGCAAATGGTTGGGCAAGAAGAAGACCCGCATAACTTTTTATTGATGCACGCAATGGCACCCAATGTGGCAGGGGTTATTGGCTCGGCTGTGGCGGCAGGTATTTTATGGTCGGTGATGGTGAAATAAGAGCAGTGAGATTTGAAGCGGCAAACGGCAGAGACGAAGACGAGGATTTGCTCGTTTAGAGTGGTGATTGAATACATATATTGTTCTTATATGATTTTTGTGCATTTTGGCGATTGTGAAGGGTTTTGGTTATGGCAAAGAAAAAAGTGAGGTTTATGTGCACCGCGTTTCGCGATGGGTTCCAATCTGTATATGGTGCGCGTGTGTTTACTAAAGATTTTTTACCTGCCGTAGAAGCTGCTCGAAATGCTGGCATCGATTATTTCGAAGCTGGAGGTGGTGCGCGGTTTCAGTCGCTTTATTTTTATTGTAATGAAGATGCTTTTGGCATGATGGATGCTTTTCGCGAAACGGCTGGGCCAGACGCCAATTTGCAGACTTTGGCCAGGGGCGTGAACGTGGTGGGGTTGGATTCGCAATCGAGTGATATTGTCAAGTTGCATGCCGACTTGTTTAAGAAACATGGTATGACCACCATTCGTAACTTTGATGCGCTCAATGATGTCAACAACTTGATCTATAGTGGGCAATGTATTGTTGATGCAGGTCTAAAACATCAGGTTTGTGTGACCTTGATGGAATTGCCGCCAGGATGTGAGGGGGCGCACGATGCCGATTTTTATGTAAAGACATTGCGTGAAATTTTGGACGCTGGTATTCCATTTGATGCAGTATGTTTTAAAGATGCGTCGGGAACGGCAGTACCATCTAAAGTACATGAAACGATTAAACGCGCACGGAAGATGTTACCTGAAGACACGTTTATCCATTTTCATACGCATGAGACGGCTGGTATTAGTGTGCAGGCCAATCTGGCGGCTTTAGATGCGGGAGCTGATGCGATTGACTTGTCGATGGCGCCCTGTTCGGGGGGGACCTGTCAGCCCGATATATTGGTGATGTGGCATGCTTTGCGTGGGTCTGATTACGACTTGGATGTGGATATTGAAAAGGTGCGTGAGGCAGAAGAAGTGTTTAAGGAATGTATGGCAGATTACTTTTTGCCACCTGAAGCAACAGCTGTAGAGCCGCTTATTCCGTGGAGTCCGATGCCCGGTGGTGCGTTGACAGCCAATACACAAATGTTACGTGACAATGGTATTATGGAAAAATACCCGGACATGATTAAAGCGATGGGTGAGGTGGTTGCTCGTGGTGGTTTTGGCACATCGGTAACGCCTGTTTCGCAATTCTATTTTCAACAGGCGTTTAACAATGTCATGTTCGGCCCTTGGGAAAGAATTGCGGAGTCTTACGGTCAAATGGTTTTGGGTTATTTTGGCAAAACGCCTGTGCCAGCAGATGCAGAAATTGTTAAGATCGCATCTGAGCAATTGGAATTGGAACCCACAGATCAACCCCCATTGGAACGCAATGATGCAGACCCCAATAAGGGGATTGAAGCGGCACGTCAAAAGTTGGAAGCAGAAGGTCTTGAAACAACAGATGAAAATATTTTTATTGTCGCGGCTTGTGCAGACAAGGGGATGGATTTTCTGAAGGGCAATGCCGAAATTGGGGTGCGCAAGGTAGAAAAACAAGAAGATACCTCGGTTGCTGCATCGGATGGGCCTGCAGAATATCGGCTCACTGTGAATGGTCAATCGGTAACGGTGGCCGTGAATGGCAATCAGGCGATGGTCAATGGCAAAGCTTATACGGTTGATTTGCAAGAACAAGCATCTGCGGCGGCTGGTGCACCCGTGACGACGGCAGATGCTGTTCCTGTGCGGGCACAGATGCCTGGTAAGGTGATTCGGGTGTTGAAAAATGTGGGTGATCCGGTTGCACAAGGTGAGGCCATATTGGTACTAGAGGCTATGAAAATGGAAGTACAAATAACCGCTTCTCAGGCCGGTACTGTTGCCGAATTGCCCGTTTCAATAGGTGATCAGGTTGCCAATGGGCAAACACTTGCCCTGATTGGATAAGAGTCAAATGTGAGATGGACCCACATTCGCCTTTTCGTTTGGTAATTGTGGTATGTTTATTGGTAAACAGCATTTTGAATATTTGGTAGGGCGATGGTGGTTCATCATCGCCTTTTCATATTTATGGCTGATAGGTTGATGTGATTCAACGGTTTCGTGCTTTACGGCAGGTGGTCTTAATCGATATGTTTTGGGATGGGTCAATGGAACGTAATCATTGACTGTTTCGAATGATTGTTTGGTTGGCAATTTTTTTAGGATAAAGTGATCGCGACATGAACTATTTTAGAAGCAATCGGTTTTTAGACACATTGCCAGATTGGGAAACAGGCAATCCGCCAGCTGGTGCGTTGGATGATTATTTGCCACGGATGCGTGTCCTGTTGGCTCGGTTGGATAACCCGCAAGAGAAATTTAAAACTGTGATTGTTGGCGGAACGAATGGCAAAGGGACAACGAGCAGTTTGTTGGCCGCATTGTTACTGGCATCAGATAAACGTGTGGGGTTGTATACATCACCTCATTTGCATACGGTGCGGGAACGTATTCAAACTTTGGGCGAGGTTACGCAGCGTGAGATATGGGCAAATGGGGTAACCCACTTATATGAAAAGAGTCGTGACTTTGAGCGAGAGGGATTGGGGCCATTTAGTAAGTTTGAAGCGCTCACGGCTTTGGCAGCACACCTGTTTGCCGAGGCAGATATTGAATACGGTATTTTTGAAGTGGGTTTGGGAGGGCGTTATGATGCAACCAACGCTTGGGATTCTGATGTTGCTGCTTTGACAGCCATCCAGTTGGATCATATGGCCTTTTTGGGGGAAACGGTTACAGAGATTGCATTGGACAAGGTTTATATTGCACGCTCTGAGCGCCCGTTGTTTACTTCTGCGGCTCAGGAAAAAGATGTTTTGAACGTGTTAAGGACCGAAAGCAAACGGCGTGGTGTGCATTTGCATATTGTTGATTCAGAATTCGAGGTGTTGGGTGATCGTCGGCCCAAAACCTTTGCACAAAACGCGGCACTGAGTGTGGCTGTTGGTAAGCATTTGCTGGGTGACACACTTGTTGATGCAGTAGTGCAAGACGTTATGACATCTTCTGTGTGGCCTGGGCGCTTTGAAGTGGTACAAGACACGCCCCCTGTTGTTTTGGATGGTGCGCACAACCCTGATGCGGTGCGTCTTTTGGTAGCAGACTTGAAAGCGTTGTCCGATTCTTGGACGTTCGTTGTGGGGGTTAATGCAGGTCATGCTGCTGCGGGCATTTTAGAATCTCTTGCGCCTCTCGCGCGTCATGTGATATTGACACGTTCTGCGCATCCAAAAGCACAGGATTTAAGCGCATTCAGGTCCTATCTTCCTACAGATATGTCTGTGACAGAGGAGGAGGAGGGGTTGACGTGTCTTAAAACCGCATTGACATTTCCTATTGTGCATCCTGTTTGTGTCTTGGGTTCATTGCACCTGGTAGCGCTTGCACGCGAAGTTTTGAATTTGCCGCATGAAAAAGACAGTTTTAGTGAAGATGTTTTTTTAGAGAGTTTGCATTGTTTGGAAATGGCGTGTCAAAACTTGGATATCGCTTATACACCTGTATCGGATAATGGCAATGTGGTGTGTTTGCGCAAAGATGGACGCCCGATGTATTTTATGCGCAACAAACATCCATTTAATGATTATGTGTCGGGGCGATTGGCCGAAGATAAAGGGTATCAGTATGAGTTGTTTCAGCAAGGTGGGGTGTTGATTCCGCAAACAATGACCGTGTTTAACCCGCTTGCAGATCGGCGGTACGATCGATATAAGACTCATGTGTCAATTGATGCTATGGTTGAAGATGTGATGACTCAGTTTGATCTTCCTGTGGTGTTAAAGCGCAACCGAGGTTCAATGGCACAGGGTGTTTATTTGGAAACGGATGTTGGGGGTTTGCGGAACCGTTTACAATCGTTGTGCGAAGAGAGTGGGCGCATGGACAATGTGCTTTTGATTCAAGCATTTGTTGCGGGGCCCGAATATCGCATTGTGGCCAGCCAAGATGATTTGTTGTTGGCTTATGAAAAACAAAGTGATGCAGGTGTGATGGAAGATCTTAATCCATTGCACCAAGTGGGTGGCGTTGCTGTGCCTGTTTTAGACCCTCAATTGCTTAAAGATATGCGGGTTTTGGTACGTGCATTGAATGCGGTATTGGATTTGGGTTTTTATGCAATTGATGTGATTGCTGGTGCTGACGGATTATTCGTTTTGGAGGTAAACCCCAATCCTATCTGTCATTTCTATAATTTACACAATGGTCGTGGTGACTTTGTGCGGGTGTATGATTATTTGTTGCAAAAATATGTGTTGGGTGCAATACCTAACATGCCACTCCAACAGACCGCTGTATTGTCGGGGTAAAAAAGAATATTGAGGTTTTGGGTTTGGTGCCGATAGTAAAATAATTGCTAGGGGCCAGAAGCTTGGTCCCTTGTTTTGATGCGGCAGTCTCTTTATCTTTTAAAAGCATGTTGTTAAAATTACTGATTAGGTTTGTTTACGTTGTTGCGAGGAGAGGTTGGTATGAAAAAGTGTGCTTGCTTGATGGTTTTATGTCTTTTTGTTTCACCCATGTGGCTTGATGCTGCTGTGGTGACGAAAGTGTCTGGCAAAGAAATCTATGTTGATGCTGGCAAAAAAGATGGGGTGCAAATTGGTACCATGATGAATGTGTATCGTAAAAAAGAAATAGAATCTGAATATGGCAGTATGAAATTTACGACTCAAATATTTTTAGGTCGTATTATGGCATATAAAGTAGGCAGTGACAATACGGTTGCACGTGTTCAAGAAATGACCTCTGTCATTGATGAAGGTACTCAAAAAGCTATTTTGAAGAGTGATTTGGTTCAGCCTGCTTTTGTAGTTTCTGCTGATGGTTTATTTCGAAAAGGTGAGATAGATTTGCTGGCAACAGGCATTCCGACCATGCGGCGTTTGGTGGGGTTTATCAAACGTTTTGATGCGCTTAAAGTACGCATAGAGGTACATACAGACTCAGATACCAAAAACGGTGTTAAATTGTCGCGGACACAATCTAAGCGTATTCGGGAGTGGTTGGTGAATGACGGTGGGATTAAGAAAGATACATTGGTACCTGTAGGCTACGGCGATCAGAAGCCGATTGCTGGTCCCAGCAGTGAAGGGCAAAAAGCCAACCGACGTGTGGAAATTGTGATTGAAGACTGATGAAGAGGCAGATGGATGATTTCAAGCGGGATTAAAGGTTCAATTATGAAGCGATTGTTTACATGGGGTATTGTGCTTTTTTTATTTTGGGCTGGTGATATTACAGCGCAGGAATTTGTGGTTTTTAAGGTGCACACACCATTTGATATGGGACAGGTGATGCCTGATTCTGGGCGTGTGAATGATTTTTATGTGAAAATCGGGACACCCGAAGGTGCCCAGATTGGCACGGTTTTGAATGTTTACCGCGATCAAGATCTCGTTTCTGATGTGGGTAATTTTTCTGTGAAGGATCGTCAATACATTGGGCGAATGCGTGTGATTTCGACCAATCCAGATTATTCGATCGCTCGGGTGCTTGATTTGGCAGATTATTCTGATCCGCACCGTGTTTTGCAGGCGGTGGTAATTGGAGATTATGTACAACCGGTGTTTGTTGTGGCATCTGAAAATTTGTTTGATCAGGGCAGCAGTACTTTGCGGTCAGAGGCTCAAGTTGAAATTGCACGTGCAGGGCGCTTTATTCAGCGATTTAACCCCATTAAAGTACGGGTAGAAGGCCATACAGATAATACAGGTGATGAAGATGCCAATATGACCTTGTCGCAAAGCAGGGCAGTAGCTGTGATACAGATTTTAATTAATAATTATAATATTGACGAAGAAATCTTGATTCCGGTGGGGTATGGTGAAGCCAAACCTATTGCATCCAATGATACGCCTGAAGGACAGCGCAAAAATAGACGGTTTGAAATTGTGATTGAAAAATGATCACGAAGGGGCGCAGAACCCCATCTTACCCCACCATGGAAAAACACGGAACCCTCCTACCAAGACCATCTCTTCCAAAATCTCAAATCAAAATCAGAACCGAGAAAACCCATTTACGTCACCTAAGATGGTATGACAAATCTTATGGTGATTAGAAATAGGCTTTATTTGGGCTTTGATTCTTAAAAAACTCAAAACATAGATCATGAGTGACATGACCGCGTGGATACGCGGTTTTTTTTAGTTAAAAATCAGTCAAGACTGAAGTGTGAATGCCGATATCATGAATGTAAGGGAAGCTTTTCATTTTTGTCTTGGATGATTGATATGTTGGATCTATCACGATTTTCAGATGTTTTGTCTCAGTTTGGTGCAGGTTTTCCAGCTCAGAATTTGTCTGGGAAGCCTAAAGCCCCATCTTTGACGGCACCTAAGGCTCCTGAACCGAGCAATTTGGCAGATATTCTATCCTTGTCATCGGTGGGGTCTAACAACCCTGGTGCATCATTTGATCGGCAAGAGCCTTCTGTTGTTGCTGTAAAATCAGATGGTACGTATCGTCCAACACAAGTACAACAGCAATTTAGCTCGAGTTCAAATTTTTCTTTTTCAGCTTCTTTAAGCCGGGCCACGGTGATACAAAGGGCCAACGCTCAAGGTGGATCGATTACACGGGCAAGCGAGTCTTCGCAGTTTTCATATCGGTCACAAGCTTTATCTACCCAGCGTCGCGTGGGAAATAGTTTTAGTGAAGCGAGACGTTTTCAGACCGATATGTCTTTTAGCCGAACACGAACACTCTCGCAACGCATGAGCCCCGAAGTGGGGCAAAAGTTAGAATCGACTGGTCGCCAGGTGACACGACAATTTGAGATTGAAATTTCGTTGGATGCGTCTTTTTTGAAGCAATTTAACGTACAAACCGAGGGCCTGGCAGAAGACGAAGATATGTTGGGACAATATTTGGATAATACGGGTGGCTTGGCGGGACAATCTGGCGAGGCGCTAAAGGCCTTTTTTGATGAAGTGGATCAAATTTTGGCTGATACAGAATCTTTTGTGACCGATACGATGGGTTCCTTCTTAGCGGATGTCAAAGCTGCTTTTGGCCTAAATGACTCAGATGCGAGTGCGTTTAATGATATGGTGGTTGAAGAGGTGGCGGCATTTTTTGAAGATGTGGATGACTTCTTAAATGATGCGCGTCAATCTATGCGAGCTGGTCCTGACGTGTCCTCTGCATTGCCTGTCGGAAGTGGGATAGAAGAAGCTGCTGCGTTGGTTTAGAGCCAGATGAGAGATTTGGGGTGAGAGGGCAAACGTATTTAAGGAAAAATGAGTTATAAATAAAAAAGGAGGTTGGCATAAATTGCCAACCTCCTTTTTTTGTGTTTGATTGTGACCTTATATCTTGATGGGGATCATTTTATGGCCGCGGGCCTGAAACTTTTGACCTGTTAAAAGGCGTACCAAGGTGTTGGTCACACGTATGGTGACTTTGTTTTTGCCGCGTTTAAGCCAAGAAGTATTTCCATGCCAGACATAGGGTGCCCACGCGCGTACCCCCAGTGAGTGTCCATTGATTTGCATTTCGACAATGTCATCAATGTCCTTGAATGCTTTTTCTAAGTCCAATTCAAATTCTTTGGCACTGGGTAGGGTTCTAAAATTGATCTCTTGGGTAAAGGCCACCGTTCCTGCATAAAAAGGTAACCCGAGTGCATCTAGGTCGTAAAATACGCCATTGTCTTTTGGTGCTACAATACGCAGATAGCGACTGCGCCAAGATTTGACTTGGAAACGACCAAATAAATAAAGTGCATCAAGCAGACCTGCATCAGGTTTGTCTGCTTCAACACGAATGGCAATCACATTTCTGCCTTTGTTAATGCGTCGGCCTACGGCACACGTGATATTTGAGGGGTCGTAACGAAAGGTTGGGCGAAATGCATTGTTGGGTAATTTGGACCCGTTGATATAGATCTGGTAATCACCTTCTATGGCCAGGCGATCCATAACCAATGCCAGCTTGGTTGGCACAACATCGGCAGCAAAAGTTGCGCGATACCAGCATACGATGGGCAAGGAAAACTGTGGCTTTTCGGATGCCAATTCGAGGGGCAAGTCATAAGAATCTGGCAGGTCGCGTAATTGTTCGATGACGGGTTTGGGTGTGACATCTGCCCAGCGACTGTCGACATAATCTGGTTTATGCCACCCCTGGCGTGTGCCTCTGTTTAGTGGGTCGAGTTGCATGCGGAAATTGCTGAGACGCAGAGCGTTGTCTTCTTCTGGATCTACTTTCCAATTGCCTTTTATATCAAAGGTTAAGGGCGCAATTTCTGCAGGTTCGGATGTGCTTTCTTGCTCGTTTGATAAAACCACGAGATGAGACTGATGATTTGAAAATGGGAGATTGATGATGACTTGGTTGCCCACAATTTCA
>JABIFK010000347.1 GCA_018650745.1 Candidatus Latescibacterota bacterium
ACGTAAAAAGCTATTTTGTCGATTTTATCTTGTGGGAAGGCAAATTGGGTGCCAACTAAGAGGGCGGCCAAGCGCGAGCAATCGGATGCGAACCCGGCACCATAACCGTGGTTATAGAGGCACGGTCCGTGTTGGTAAAAACTGGCGTCGGGTTGAATGCCCTCGTCAAAGGAGATACGGATTTCTTCGGCAATGCGGGTATAGGCTTGTTTGATGAGATCGGCATCTCGATTAAGGAGACCGCGCTTGGCGGTGATGTCGGCCAGCCACACAAGGTTTTGACCCGTTTTTTCAAGTTGGGCACGCAAGAGGATTTGTGTGCCCAACTTGCGTTGTTCGTCGGTTATTTCTTGATCAAGTAGGAGCAATATATGACTGAGATTGCGGGGCACACCAATGTCATTCCACCACCAATTGGGATTGGTATAATCTTTTTCGAGCCAATGGTTGAGCGCAAGGTGAATGGCGGGTTTGAGCTCTGGCGTATTTGATCCTGCATAAAGAGAAGAGGCCAGTTGGGTGAGGTGATTCAAATGTTGAGGCGTGCGCCAAGCTGAGCGGCTTTGATGGGTATAATCTACATCAGGCCAGGTGCCATCCGGTTGGATTGTAGCAAGTAAGCTTTTGACCGTGTTTTCATTGGGTGTTTGTTTGTCTTGATTTAAGATGCGGTCGATGAGTATTTCAAAGTCATTTTGTGCCATTTGTGCATTCACTTTAAAAGATAAAAAGAGAAGGATGAACGGAAGAATGAGGGCGTAATTACTGTTTTTTGAAATCACGATCACCGTAAAAGGTGTGAGAGTCGTAGGTTTTATTTGAGCGATTCAAGAATGCAGCGCGAAAAGGTGAATGTCAAGTGCAAAGGGGACTACTCGGGTTGTCGTTTATTGTTTATTCTGATATAGAATATCCGTATGTGAAGATAGGGAGAAGATAACTCAATAAATGGAGTGATTGTATGCACGATATCAGTATGTTGACAGAAGTTGTCACCATTTTGGGGGCTGCTTTGGCTGTCAACTTGCTGCTGGCGCGTTTGTTGCGAGCATGGTGGTGAGCGATTCGGAATAGAGTTTACAAACGTTGTCGGATATTTTACCGTTAGGGAACACGTCTCACAGGTTTTAAAGGAAAATGAGATTCCCTATTTGGATTTGAATGCCTCACTCATCAAGTCGCTCCAGGATAGCGGGTGAGTCGGTAGGGGCAAGTTAAAAGGCAAAAGTAAAAAGGTAAAAGCAAAACGGCAGGCAGAAAATGTATTTCCGAGTGTGGATGTTCAGCAATTTAAAGAGCGCAAGATCAATCAATTATTTCAAGCAGTTGGTTGTGGGAAGTGCGAACACCCAGCGGGGATGTAAGACTCAAATTTATGTATGAACATCTTTCTATTATTGTTTATCTTGTTGGGCAGCATTGATCTTGCTGCCCATTTTGAGGTATTGTTTAAGTGTCCTTTGAAGGAGACGATATATGTTCCCGCTTGAAATTTGGATTGCTATTGCAATGCTGGCATCGCTGGTTTTTTACGCGCTGTCGGGTGGCGCAGACTTTGGTGTAGGTGTGTGGGATTTGTTTGCTACTGGGGAGCGCAAAGACCAGCAGCGTGTGGTGATTGTACGAGCTCTTGCACCTATTTGGGAGATCCACCACATTTGGTTGGCCCTGATGTTTGCGCTTTTATTTGTGGCCTTTCCCGTCGCTTTTGATGCGGTTTATGTGGCTTTATTTTTCCCGCTCGTGTTGTTGTTGGTCGGGTTGGCATTGCGTGCGGTCTCATTTATGATGCGTGCTTATGTGATTCAAAGTGAATGGGCGCACGAATGTTGGCGCCTTATTTTTGCCACCTCAAGCATTGTGGCGGCTGTGGTCATGGGCGTGTGTATTGGCGCGGTGTCTTCGGGGGCCATTCGCGTACAGGTTCACACTGGGCTTGTTCTTGTCGATCCGTTTTCTGCGTGGTGGGCGCCCTTTCCTCTTGCTGTTGGGCTTTTGATTTTGTCTTTGTTTGCATTCTTGTCCGCGGTGTATTTGATACATGAGACAGAAGATGAGACACTGAAGGAAGACTTTCGAGCGCGGGCATTGGGGGCGGGTGTGGTGGTTTTCGCGCTGTCTTGGATAAGTTTTGCTTTGGCAGGTGATGGTGCTCCTCTGATTCGAGAGGGGTTGTGGCATCGGGTATGGTCCATTCCATTTCAAGGCGTCACCGGAATGATTTCTACCGCTGCGCTATGTGCATTGTGGCTTCGGTGGTATAAACGTGCACGTATTTTGGTTATTGGGCAAGCTGTGCTGATGATTTTCGGTTGGGGAATGGCACAGTTTCCGTATTTGATTGCCCCTGATTTGACAATTGAAAAAGCTGCTGCGCCCGATACGGCGTTGCAACCCATTTTGAATATTTTGGGCGTCGGTTTGTTGATCCTCATTCCATCCTTTTTTTATGTCTACCGTGTGTTTAAATGGCGGAAACAAGAAAATGGTTTACCTGTTACAGAAGAGGATCTTGAGCTGGTGGAGATAGAAGAAGAGTAGAACGGGTCTATTAAATTTTGCAGAGGTATATGAAACAATGTTTACGAGAACAATTTATTAGATTTGTTGTGGGCATATATCTTTTTAAGATAGTTACTGTCATCTTTTATTTTGCAGTAGGTTTTTGATATCTGTTGTTTGGGTTTTGTCCATAAAAGCCAATATTCTGGCCTTTGAAGTTGAGTTTGAAAAACTCGGTATCGAAGGCATTTTTTTTGGCCTGGTCTACCAACCAAGGCAACCAGTGGATGCCTGAGGGCGGTGTTTTGGGTTCGTCAATGACGCAACATGGCATCAGCACGAAGTGACAGCCATATTTGGCCGCGCCGTTGAGAATGTGGAGGTTGCAACCGTGGGCGTGCAGGCCCAATAGGAGGTCAAAGTCTTGGGCCATTTCGGGTTGGAAGGCTTGGGGAATATTCGGCACGTTTTCTTGGTCTTTGAGCAAGATGCGTTTGCCGGTTTTAAGGTCTTTGTATTTGGTGGGCAATGTTTGCGGATAGGGGTCAATGACGGTGGCTTCCCAGCCACTTCGAATCAGCATATGGGCAAGCAATCCTTTGGCACCGCCAATATCTCCCACCCGGCAAGGTTCAAAGGTTTCGGTGAGCCAGTCGTGTAACAGTTGAAAACGGAACTTTTTGGGTTTGGTCAGTGCCGCACCCGATTTGCGTTTGGGGTCTTGCTCGCGATCTTCCAAACCCAATTCGGCTAGGGAAGGCGGTTTGGGGTATTTGTGTGTCCAGTCTGTGTTGTGTTGATGATGTGTCATTTGGTTTCTCTTTGGTAGTGGGAAATTACCGGAACAACGAATCTGCGAATCAACGAATCAACGAATCT
>JABIFK010000230.1 GCA_018650745.1 Candidatus Latescibacterota bacterium
ATCGATGTTGGTAAGTGTGGGAACATCAGCCATTTCGCAAATGGTGGGGTTGATGTCGTTGAGTTCTACAAGGGCATCAGATGTTTGCCCGCCAGTGATGCCTGGGCCTGCTACAATGAGGGGCACGTGGAGAGACGGTTCGTAGGGTGCACTTTTCTGATAGAGGCCATGATCGCCCAACATTTCGCCGTGGTCGCTGGCAAAGATGATGTAGGTGTTGTCGAGCATGCCGCGCTGCTCTAAGGCGTTGATGATGTTGCCAATTTGATCGTCGATGAGTTCGGTTGCTGCACAATATTGTCGGCGAATTTCTGAAATTTTTTCGGGTGTGGCATCAATCACTCGGTCTTTGACGTATTGGGGTTTGCCTGTGAGGTCATCGGATACGTGTTGGGGCATATCGGCATTGCGATATTTTTCGCCGTATTCTGCGGGAGGATCAAAGGGATCGTGCGGGCCGACAAAAGAGACAAAGAGGTGCCAAGGAAAATCGTCGGCAATGTTGGTGATCCATTCGACTGCGCGGCGACCAATGTAGGCGTCTTCAAAGGCTTCGGTTGGCAAGGGCGAGTCGTGGCAGGAGACGGACCAGCCTTCTTCTTGGCGACGGCGATAGTCGTCATAGAAGGTTTGCAAGAGGCCTTGTTCTTCGAGAAAGTGGGTATAAGGCCCAATGGGGGTTTCTGAACTGCCCGCATGCATTTTGCCTTCGCATTCTTCGGGGTGCGTGAAGCCCCACTGGTAGACGCTGGGACGGTCGCCATATCGGCCATTGTAATGATCGGGTTTGGCAAGGTCGAGTTTGCCAATGCAGCCAACGCGGTAGCCGTAGTCGCGCATTTGTTGGTAATAGGTTCGTTGGCTCAAGGGCAAAAAGCAATTGTTTTGGGTGCATCCCAAGCGCGTCGGTTGTACGCCTGTAGCAAGGCCAATGCGTGAGGGCGCACACACGGGGCAATTGGTGGTGCATTGGGTAAAGCGCATGCCGCGTTCGGCGAGTTTGTCGAGGTTGGGTGTGCGAACAAAATCGGCACCTGCACAGCCGAGGTAGTCAAAGCGGTGTTGGTCGTCCATGATGAATAGGATGTTGGGACGGTTGGATGCGTTCATTTTTTGCTCCTATTTATGTCCAATAACCACTTGTTGTTCGCCGTGGCCCAATGCGTGAGATTCGGTGCGAGAAAAACCAGATGCAAGGCACATTGTATTGAGTTCGTCAAAAGTGTAGACATTGCCTTGTGGTGTGGTGGCCAACATGACGAGCGCAAAAGATGCGTCTTCGGGGGGTGAGATGCGGTCGTTGTTTGGGATAAATTCGAGGATGGCAACGCGTCCACTTTGGTTGAGATTGTTGTGCACTTTTTTGAGCAATGTGATACAGGTGTCTTGGTTAAAGTGATGAAGGATGTTGGCCAAGATGGTGATGTCGTACGTTTCTGTGAATTCTGTTTCAAATGCATTGCCCGAAAGCGTTTTGAATTGTTCTAATAGGTCGTGTTCTTCAGCGTGCGTTTGGGCGACTGTGAGTACGTTGGGCCAATCGAGGGCGGTTACAGTTGCTTGGGTGTTTCTCTGTGCAAAGGCAAGGCCAAACAAAGCATGTCCGGCAGCAATGTCTAAGATGTTGAGAGGACGGTCGGCTTTTGGATCAAGGTATTCGGCAAGCAGTTGTGCTGGCCATTTCATAACGGGAGCCATGCCTTTGGCGTAGGCTGTCCAAGCGGGGTGGTCGGGGGCCAGTGTACCTTCTTGAGGGAGTGCTGTGCCGCCTTTTTGCACGGCCGTTGTTAAATTTTGAAAGGCTGTTAACATGGGCTCTGAGAGCAAAAAGTCTATGGCAGAACCGAGGTATTCGGTTGATTTGGGATTGAGAAATGTCTCTGAATCTGGAGTGAGTTGATACCTGTTGTTCGATTTATTTAAGAAGCCTTTGACGGTGAGATAGTCGCATAGGATGTTTATGCCACGTTCTGTCGATTGACAATGCTTGGCCAACTGGGTGGCATTTGTATGGTCTTGCGCGATTGCTTCAAACACACCCAGCTCAATGGCTGATTTGAGTGCGGCTGTGCGTTGATAAGCTTTGACCGTTTCAAAGAATAAGTTGGGTGTGGGTTCTGACATGGTTATTTTTTGAGGAGGTCTTGTGTGGCAATGAGGATGCCGTCTTCATCGGCGTAGAGATAATCGCCGGGGAGAAAG
>JABIFK010000231.1 GCA_018650745.1 Candidatus Latescibacterota bacterium
ATTTGGGGGTACGACTATTATGGTGGTATGCGCACCGTGGATGTTCATATTCGCCGCTTGCGATCTAAGTTGGACGACATAGGCGACGCAATTGCCACCGTTCGAGGCGTAGGCTACAAATTTGATCTCCGATAGGGTCTGGCCAAAAATCTAATAAAAAAAGGTCCCAGTGTGTAAAACACTGGGACTTTTCTATTTAATCGCTCTGCTTATACACTCAAGCAGATGCAGCCTCGTTAACTGCATTCAGCAAGGTCGAAATCATCACCGGTTTTCTCAATGTGGCATAGACCTGCAATCCTTCCAACCGTGCCGTAACTTCATCGTCAGGGAAATGCCCAGTCATCACAAGCACCGGCACAGTATATCCTTTGTCTCGCAACGTTTGTATGGCCTCAAACCCATCCATTTCTGGCATATACAGATCAAGAATCAACATATCAAAATCAATCTCGTCCAATAGGCGAATAACTTCAGAACCATTGCTAACCGCCGTGACCTCATGCCCATTGCCCGACAACATCTCAGAATAAATAATCAAAATGTTTTTTTCATCATCTGCTAGTAAAATTCTCACCAGAATATATCCTTATCTATTTTTAAACGTGCTCACACACACCCTACAAACTCCCACCACACCACCCTACTGCTACCTTCTCACATTAGCAGTATCGATCCCCACCATCCTGCTCTTTCAGCGCCCCCACAACATCTCTCACACGCTGCGATCCATCCCGAGGCAAAATCAATAATGCATCTCCCGTATCCACTACAATTAAGTTATCTACATCTACCAAGGCAATTATTTTATCCTGTCCACCATAAACGGTCACATTGTTGGTATTGAGCGCAACCACATTGCCGTTGATCAAATTACCCTGGTCATCAACCGGCAAAACATCTGTCAAAGCCCCCCAACTGCCAATATCGCTCCAGTCAATATCGGCTTCCAATGTCACAACCTGAGGTGCGCGTTCAATAATCGCATTGTCAACCGCAATTTCCTTCATCTTAGGGTAAACCGCTTCGATGACAGCAGCTTCTTGCTCTGTGCCCACGGCAGCACCAATCTCTTGTAACAAAACATAGATTTCGGGTTCATATTCTTCAAACAGATCCAGCACTGTGCGTGCTTTCCACACAAACATATTGCTGTTCCACAAATATTGCCCACTCTCAACATATGTTTGGGCACGTTCTGCATCGGGCTTTTCAGTAAAAGCATTTACTGCATAAATGGGTTCATCATTTACTGTGCCCGCAACATCTCCTTTTTGTATATAACCAAATCCAGTATCTACCCGTGTCGGCTTGACACCAATGGTAAACAAATTTTCAGGCATATCTTCCAGCGCATCAGCGGCAACTTTAAGCAAACGACAAAATTCCTCAGGTTTGCCAATATGATGATCCGACCCCAAACTGGCAACAGTGCAGCCTGGATAACGCGTTTCTAAAAGAATGCATTCCAAACCCACAGCAGGCCCTGTATTGCGCAAAGCGGGTTCAACAATAACCTGTGTTGAGGGGATTGCAGGCAATTGTTCGCTCACTATGCCCACCAAATCCGTGCCTGTCGACACAAAAATATCGCCTATATCAGCAATAGGCATCACCCGCGACACAGCTTCCTGAACCATCGTTTCAGTGCCCACCAAAGCGTGGAACTGTTTCGGTTGCGTCTGTCGACTAAATGGCCATAGGCGCGTACCAATGCCACCTGCTCGAATTACAATTTTCATAATCACCTCAAAACAAGATTAATATCGCAATCACTTGGTTTTCGCTTTCAACAAGGAGCTTACGACCCTATCAAGTCATTTCATACGACCAACTCGGCTTTAGTTTAACCCCCAAGCCACCAAAAAACAACGAAAATAACGCCCACCAATGCCCAGAACACAGCCTTTACAGTCCAGTCTAAGTATCAATAACCCTCGTTTGCTTACTTTCGAATGCCTTGCCGTATGCCCATTCTTTATATATCTTTACCCCCAATCCGCAATTTGCAAGCCCAAATAGGAGCCTCAAAATGGCACTAACCGCCACCACTCTCGAAGAAACATATCAGCAAATGGCCCAAAAGCTCGAAGGCATTGTGCCCGAAATTGAGCTCAAATACAAAGCAGAATTGGCCTATGAAATCAATAAAATAAAAAAAGAACGCGGCGCAATCATTCTCGGGCACAATTACATGGAGCCAGCACTCTTCCATTCAGTGCCCGACGTGGTCGGAGACTCACTCGAACTGTCTCGTAAAGCCGCCGAAACAGATGCCGACCCCATTGTATTTTGCGGCGTGCGCTTTATGGCTGAAACGGCCAAAATCCTCAATCCCAGCAAAACCGTGTTGTTGCCCGCCAAAGTTGCGGGATGCTCACTGGCCGAAAGCATTACAGCCGAAGATGTTCGGAACTTACGTAAACAATTCCCAGGCGTACCTGTTGTTACATACATTAACACCTATGCCGATGTAAAAGCCGAAACAGACATCTGTTGCACCTCAGGCAACGCCCACAAAGTGGTCGAATCTCTCGATTCCGATACCATTATCTTTTTGCCCGACGAATACTTGGCCGCCAACGTGGCCCGAGAAACGGGCAAAAAGATCATCTTTCCAACCCTGGATATGCCCGAAAACCCCAAACCAGGTCTCGATTATCAAATGATCGGCTGGCATGGGCGCTGTGAAGTACACGATCAGTTCACAGTACAAGACATCAAAAATGTGCGAGAGCAATTCCCTGGCGTGCTCGTTTTGGCTCACCCCGAGTGCAGCCCCGAAGTTGTTGAAGCTTCCGACTTTTCAAGCAGCACATCTCGCATGGTCGATTATGTGCGCGACATGGACGCAGACCGTTACTTGCTGCTCACCGAATGCAGCATGGCCGACAATATCGCCGCCGAAAATCCCGAAAAAGAGATGGTGGGTCTTTGTAGCATCCGCTGCCCGCACATGAATGAAATCACCCTAGAAGACACACTCAACGCGCTACAAAACAACGAGCAAGTGATCGAAGTCCCCGAAGATATTCGCCTGCGTGCCTTGCGCTCGGTTGAACGCATGCTTGAAATCAGATAGAGCGTCATCACACAATACAAATATCAAAACAAAAGGCTGCCAAGTTTGGCAGCCTTTTGTTTTACAACTTGATTTTGATTCTCGCTTTTGACTTTTATTTAACGCACAATGGAGAATCATCAAACCTCTCTTTTTTACATCAAGAATTCGTCATCCACCGGTTTGCCCAGCTCCAAACAGTCCAATAAACCGCAAGAAGTCAGGAAAACCAATTTCCCCATCCTCATTAAAATCCATGCGCTCATCATAATTCAAATCCGAACTTCGCAATCCAAACCGTGCAACAAACGCCAAAAAATCACCAAACCCGACCTGATCATCGCCGTCAAAATCGCCCAGGAGGCCCCCGGTGGCTCTCAATCGCACAACAGCAGAAGCCGTTTTGCCCTGCTGATCTCTGACCGTATATACAAAATGATCCACTCCCAAAAACCCATCCCCCACCCGATAATG
>JABIFK010000634.1 GCA_018650745.1 Candidatus Latescibacterota bacterium
GAGCGTCTTTCTTCTTTTTGGCCATTGTTTCTCCTTGTCATATTTCGGTGCCCTTTAGTATCGGACACTTGGGAAACTTTGACCATTTACACACTTTAATTTATACACTCGATGGGTGCACAGCAATAGGGTCTTTATTTCAATTTTCGGCGGCATTCGTTGGTGTGGTGGAAGGTGTGGTTCCGTGCTCTACCACCCCCATTCTGATTCACGATAGTATTGATCTACTTTGGGGTCTAATTCTGTACTCACTGCAATATTCTGTAGGTCATCAAACGTACCCTTCCCAAACGACAACATCCCCGCCATCACTTCCGCGTTTAGATATTGTGTATCAACCCCTTCAAAATCTAATGTACTGACACGTGCTTTAAGTCCACGCCCCCATTTTTTTCGTACACCCAATACCCAACCCCAATCGCTCATTGTCGGCACATAAGTATGATAAGGCACCACTGCAAACCCGGCTGCTTGCATGGTTTGGTGCACACACAGAAATGCCCTCTTGGCATGTAACGGGCTTGATGCTTGTGTCACCACCACGCCGTCTACCGACAAATGCGCCAAACATTCGCGATAGAATTCACGTGAATATAATCGCGCCAAATCCGGTCCTTTAGGATCAGGTAAGTCGATTACAATCACGTCGTATAAATCTGACGAATTTGCCAAAAACTTTCCTGCATCGCCCGTCACGACGTCTAATCGTGGGTCATCTAACGATCCACGATTTGCTGCTCTCAATGCCGGATATGAACGCGCCAAAGAGATCATCTCCGCATCCAAATCGACCAATGTCACACGTTTCACATCGGGATACTTCATTACTTCACGCACAGCCAAACCATCTCCGCCACCCAAAATGAGCACCCGTTCACGGGAACCGGCCAACTGCATTGAAGGATGGATTAAGGGTTCGTGATAGCGCATCTCATCATAGGTGCTAAATTGCACGTTGTTATTCAAGTACAGCCAGTGATGGTCTTTCCATTTTGTAATCACAATACGCTGATAGGGCGTTTGTTTTTGAAACACGACTCGATCACGATATTGGCTTTGCTCACCAAACATCACAATAGGCCGCATCCATACACCCAATACAACCAACCCAATGGCCAGCCCCCAAAATGCAATCATCAAACGCATTCGGGTGATCAACAAAGATCGATAACGCCATAACAGCACAGATGCCACGACAAAGTTAATTGCCCCCAATGCCAAGGGTGTATAAGTCAACCCCAAATGAGGTAGCGCAAAAAAGGCAAACAATAACCCGCCCAACAGTGCGCCAAAATAATCCTTTTCCATCACCGAAGAGATATTTGTTTCGAGTTCTTCATATGACGCATTTAACCGCGCTACCAAGGGGATTTCCATCCCGATAAGCACACCAATGGCAAACGCATACCCATAAATAACCACACCTGACGAATGGATCAATGCCGACCCTAAATACGCAGCAGCAGCACACGTCGCACACAATGCCGACAGCCAAAACTCAATGGCGATGAACCGATCCAAAAGTCGATCGGGCAACAACCGACTCCACCGACTGCCCAACCCCATCGCAAACAACATCACCGACATGGTCAATGTCCACTGCAACGTCGTATTGCCCAACAAATAACTCGCCAATGTAGACAGTGTAAATTCTGCCACAATACCCGAGCACCCGGTTGCGAACAAACAAATCTTTAGCAAATGACTTTGACGTGTATCCAACCTATTCTCCACTATTCCAATTGATATCACGAAAAACACCGCTGCCAACTTAACAGCACCAAGCGTTAAGGCCCTGCACCATTTGTACCTGGAGCACAATCTTCAGGTTTAGTGCAGGGCCTTTTTTTCATTTTTTAAAATGAGGTCTACAGGCTCCAGACAATCAGAAACGAAGCACCCACATAAGAAAATGCTTCAATAAATCCAGCGCCTACATTGGGGTGTTCTTGATTGGCAATTTCATCTGTCAGCTTTTGGCCAGGGAGTAAAACCACGTCGGCCAAAAATCGCACAATGGGCAGGAGCACCAGGCTTAATACCACTTCCAATCCAAACTCTTGCAGATTCACTGCCCAAGAAATAAAATCACCTGCCGCCGCGTGTCGCACAATAATGCCCACGCCCATTAAGGCACCCGCAAAAGCAATGCCTGCAGCTAAATTGTCTTTTTCAATTTCGTCGTGAATACTATAGGGTGTAATTTTTTCATAGACCAAGCCCGCCAGCACAAGTGCCAACTGGCCCAAAGCCCAGAATGCAAGTGTCTCTACAACGCCACCCAGCACACCCGAAATGGCACCGTTAATCACCAAACCCGTGGCCACATAAGACGCGCCCAATACTGCACCGGTGCCCACATTTTGATCCCGCACAATTTCATCTACCGTCGAAAATGAGTGCAAGACCAACCGGTCATTGATCAATCGTGCCAAATTCATCAGCACAATAGACAGCCCACCATAAATGCCAATATCAATCAAATCATTGTCCAAGCCGTGTGACGGGCCAACCATCACACCACCAATGGCTAAGATTAATCCAAAACCATATCCAGAAAAAGCAACGGCCAAAGCCGCATTGTCTTTTTCGACCAACTCTTCTTTAAAATGAAACGCCGGTGACGTTGCACTATACACCAATTTCCCTAACCAAAACAATATAAAAGACGAAATCAAATAAATACCTGAAACCATCACATCTTGCCAAATCATTTGCCAAACCCTCCTCCGCTGCGGCCGCCAAACCCACTGCGGCTCCGACTGGAACTCCCAAAACTCGACCGCCCCTGACTTGCACGACTTTTTATTTTTTGTGAAAACGAACTCTTCTTTCGCGCAACCGCTTGTTTGCGCCGCGCAAAAGCTGAGGGTTTTTGTTTTTGTGTCACTGTACCTTGTGAACCATACTCTCGGTTCTTGCCATAATAAGGGCGTTGATTACGCCGTGATGTGCGGTAATCGTCATAATCGAGACGACTCATCCCATATCCACGGTTCCAACCTAACATACTGCTCATAAAGGCATATTGCCCGTAAAACTCCCAAAACGATGAGCCACCCCGATTGGTCCATTGCCCATACTGCGGGTTGCCCACACGGTCATACCCGGGTGGATGTGCCGTATTGTTCACCCCTTGGTCGGTTTTGGAAACCAGTGCCATGCCCAAAAAGGGTTCATATTTTTGGAATACCGACTCTGATACCTCCACCCAATCACTCTGCGCTTGCCGTTCTCCTTGTGTAATCAAGTACTTGTGATAATATTTCGTAAAAAACGCACCTTCCTCGCGCATATCATCCAATACAATCATATAA
>JABIFK010000896.1 GCA_018650745.1 Candidatus Latescibacterota bacterium
TGAAGCGCTTTTTCAAAAACTTGAATCCCATCCATACCCGGCATGCGAATGTCGGAGACGATCAGGTCGTAGTTCTTGCTTTCCATGTGTTCTACGGCGCGTTGACCATTTTCTGCGGCGTCGACGGCGTAGTCTTTGCGCTGAAGTACTTCGACAACAAATTCTCGGAATGTATTGTCGTCGTCAACTACGAGGATTTGTTTGGGCATGTGAAAACCTTTTTGAAAAGACGGAAAACGTAAGATGCGCCACAGATCTCAGGTCTAAAAGTCACAAGCCAAAATCTGTAATCGATTTTGGTTTTAACTTGTGACCTGTGACTTGCGACCGAGCTTTTTGCCGTTTTATTTGGGTATGTAAATAGTAAACGTAGAGCCCGCGTTGGGGCCACTTTCTGCAACGATATCACCGTTATGTGCTTCAATGACTTTTTTGGCAGTGGCCAACCCCAAACCGTTGCCGTCTTCTTTGGTGGTGAAGAAGGGCATAAAAAGATTGGTTTTGACATCATCTGACATGCCCATTCCCGTGTCTGATACTTCGAGGGCTACGCACGGGCGATTGAGATGTGTACGAAGGTCTGTTTGTGTATCGACTTCTTGGATTGATACGGTAAGGGTACCTTCTCCTGGCATGGCTTGTACTGCATTGTGCAAAAGATTAAGCATAATTTGTTGTATTTGTTCGGGGTCTGTTTTGCAAATCAATGGCGCGTTGGGGAATTTGCGTTCGAGCTGAATTTCATCCATGCGTGCACCGGCATCAATTTCAAAAAATCCCAAACTGTCTTCGGTGATTTCGACCAAATCAACAGGACGTAAGCTGATTTGCAATGGCCGTGTATAGTTAAGTAGACTGGTGACCATTTTGTTGAGACTGGCCACGCCGCTGATTATTTTTTTCACCAATCGACGATTTGGATCTTCCAGATCCATATCGCGTTCAAGTAGACCCGCAAAACCACCAATACCGCCTAATGGGTTGCGAATCTCGTGTGCGATGGTCGCAGACATTTCTCCCAAGGCTGTAAGGGTACTGACGCGGCTTGCTTGTTCTGAGAGTTCTTGTAAACGGGTGAGATCTTCTAAGGTGATTAAAATACCTTGTAGGTCACCATGGCCATCTGTTAGGCAGGCCGTGCCCAAACGGACGGGAATTGATCGCCCTTTGCTGTTGTTTAGGGCAATTTCTTGTCCGCTGATTTCTCTTTCAGTTGAAAGCGTTTTTATGATGAGTGGTGAGACGGTTCCCAAAAGTATATCACACGATTGACCAATCACTTCTTGTGGGTCACACATGAGCAGATTAACAGCTGCAGGATTAAGATCTGAAACTTTGCCATCCAGATCGATGACAATGGCACCACAGCCGATATGTGTCAATACGCGGGTGAGTAGATTGTCTATGCGTGGTTTTTCTGCCAAATTGGTTTGCAGCTGACCTTGCATTTGAGACAATTCTTGTGTAAGCGTGTCAAAGCGTTGTCTGAGCTCATGATTTTCGGCCCGTACTGCTTCAAGTTCGTCGAGAGGGTTTACCATTGTGTTCCTGTTTTAAAGGCGGTGGGACGTTAAAGGTTTTTCTTCTCATTTTTGATCTCGCGTCTTACCGATTGGGTTTACGACGGGAAATATGTGGTTTGCCACCGATGCCTGTTAACCGAACGCCTTTTTGTGTGGTTTTTTGTACCTGTTCTTGTGCGGCCTCTGCTAATTCTTTGAGGGTTTGTTGTAATATCTTAATATCATCTTTATGCTGCACGATTTGTGTTGATTGGGACAGTTCTTGGATGCCAGCTTGAAGGGATTTGATTGTTTCAGCTTGCTTTTGGAGCAACGGGACGAGTTTGTCGGTAGATATCCCTTGGTTCAACTGATCGCTGATCTGAGCAGATTGAGTGATGGCTTGATCTTTAAGTGTGTGTAGATGCCGAACTGCATCTTGAGACATATGGTATCCAGATGGTTTTTTATAAGGAGGTGCTCTAACTCTGTGTCTGCCACAGAGTTAAATTTAGGTCAAGGCATGATATAAATCAAGGGTGGGCGGGAAAATTTTTCCGAAAGATAGTTCTAGTGCGCTGGAAAAGGAAAGGGGATGACGTCTTGAATATTGTTGGTTTGCGCAAAAAGCATGACCAAGCGGTCTACACCAAGCGCAATGCCGCCTGATGGGGGGAGACCGTCTTGTAGGGCTTTGAGGAAGGCTTCGTCAATGGGATAGATGGGGGTGTTTTCTTTGCGGCGTTGATTTTGTTCGTTTTCTAAGCGGGCACGCTGCTCAACGGGGTCTGTGAGTTCTGTAAAGGCATTGGCCAATTCTGTACCCGCAATATAAAGCTCAAAACGTTCTGCCAAATGGGGGGCGTTTTTTTTGCGTGTGGCAAGGGCTGCCATAGATGCTGGGTAGTCGATTAGGAAGGTGGGTTTTTCTGTACCGAGATGTTTCTCAACAGAATCGAGAAAAACCTTGAAAAAGGCGGTGTCTGCCGAATCATCTTGGAGCACATTGGTGTGGCCTTTTGTACGCGCTTGTTGGATAAATTGGGTTGTTTGTGTAAAAGGGTCGGCTGTAATCTGGGCATATTGAATGAGCGCTTCGTGGAGAGATAGGCGTTGCCAAGGCGGTGTGAGGTCGATGGTATGATTATTGTACTGTAGTATTGATGTGTCTAAGAGGTTTTGGGCAAGCGACGCAACAAGTTGTTCGGTGTCGTGCATGATGTGTGTATAATCGGCATGCGCGCGATACCATTCGAGCATGGTAAATTCTGGGTTGTGCATCTTGCTGGTGGGTTCGTTACGGAATGTTTTGCACAGTTGATAAATTCTCTCGTAACCCGCACACAACAGACGTTTCATTGCGTACTCTGGAGATGTGTGCAAATAGAGGGTTTGATTTTCGAATGTGGTTTCAAAGGCATCGATATGGGGTTCCATACCTGGAGATTGAACCACTATTGGCGTGTCTACTTCGAGAAACGCGTGTTGATCAAAAAAAGAACGAATGCCTTTGACGATTTGCGCGCGTAGGTGGAGAGTGGGTTTCTTGTTTGATAAGGAAGACATGGGTTTGGTTCGCGTGAGATAAAGGTGAATTGGCGAATCTACGAGTCTACGAATCAAAGATTGTGGCGATTCGTAGACTCGGTTGTTTTAGCTGCTAGGCAAACCCGAGAGATGGGCAATGTCATTTAGCGAGACAATGGTACGGTCTCCATCGGGTGTGAGTTGGATATGGTGTAAAGATGCTACGCGGCATAAAAAACGGGGTTTGTTCTTGTCTTGCGGCGCATAGCCCATAAATGCTCGCAAATAGGCCACAATGGGGCCACCGTGTGTGATGCAAACAATTTGTTGATCGGGTGATTGTTGGACCAAGCGGTTGACGACCCAAGCAACGCGTTGATGCATTTCGTCGTATGATTCACCACCAGGAATACGTTGTCCCTCATTGACGGCCTCGGGATATTGCGCTTGGGCTTCTTCGTAGGACAATTGTGAAAGCTGACCGCTGTCAAGTTCGCGTAGTGCGTGTTCTGTTGCAGGAACCACTTTAACGATGTCTCTGACGATGTCGGCGGTTTCTTGGGTGCGCTTTAATGGGCTGGTATAAATGGCCTGAATATCAAAGTTGTTTTTTAAGCATTCGCCAATGAGCAACGCTTGTTGGCGGCCCAACAGAGAAAGAGGCATGTCAGCCCACCATCCAAAAACTTGATCACCTTCGCGTTGGACGGTTTGGCCATGGCAGATGAGAATCAGATCGGTTGGCATGGAATCTCCTTTGGGCGATAATATAGGATAGATACGTGTTGTAAGAAAGCCCGAAGGAAAATGAGTGTGTGCGAAAATGCTGCTTTTGTGCGAGAATACGCACAGTGTACCGTTTTTGTGGGATGTGTGATGTGGTGTAAGTTGTATTTTAATAGTAATTTAAAATCTTATTTCGTGTAAGGCATGATGTTTGCAAGAATATATGCCTAAAAAATCGCATTGCCTTGACATGGGTGTTTTGCTTATATTTATAGAGTGAAAGTATAAGAAAATGTTCAAAAAATTCGCCACGCCACGAAGCGAATCAGAAACATCGTTTTAGATTTAACACTGATAAAGCTGTCAAAATGCTCGCTTTTTAAGGAAAGGAGGTTGCTGCGTACATCAACTCTATTTCAAACGTTGAGACAAAAAGAGACGTTATTGTGTTTATCAAAAAAACTGTTTAAGGAGATTTAAGATGAAAAAATTCGTTCTTTTGGTGGCTATTTTGATTGGAATGGCAACAGCAGCAGACGCACAACCTGTGTTTCGTGTGGGGGGTGGTTTGATCTTTGACGGCACAGTTTATGGTGGTGGTGCTGCTGTTGACCTTCCTATGAGCGACAAACCTTTTGGTATTACCGTTCAGGGTGAATATTACAAGAAATCCGCTGTAACAACAGTGCCCGTGCGTGTCATGGCTATCTATAGAGCACCTGCCGGTGAGCAAGCTGATTTTTACTTTGGCGGCGGAAGTGGCCTGATTTATTCAAAGGTGAGCATTGGTGCTGCGAGCGCTTCGACGACGAAGGCTTTGGGTACGGGTGTTGCCGGTATCAATTTTAAAGCTTCCGAGTCTTTTGGTATTTTTGGTGAAGTTGGTATTGACCGTGCTTTGACCTCTGGTGCCAAAAACAACTTTGGTGCGCGCGTGGGTATTTCTTTTGGTGGTGCGGAATAAGCTTTTTGATTCAACAAAAAAGCGCCGACCCTATGGGGTTGGCGCTTTTTTATTTGATTTTTTTATGCTTTCCAGTGATGTTTATAGGGTTGGACAATCCGAGAAGCATTTATTTATAAGGAGATATTTATGAAACGCGTAACTGGTTTGTTCGTTATTTTGTCAGGTTTGTTTTTGTTTTCTACACAAGCCGATGCTCAAATGGCATTGCGTGCGGGGGGTGGGATGATTTTTGAAGGGTCTCAGTTGGGTGCTCATGCATCGTTGGTGATACCTTTTGGGAGCAAACCTGGTGGATTGATGTTGGCTGCTGAGTATTATAAAAAGTCGGGTGTGGAGACGATTCCTGTTTCTATACGTGGTCTTTATAAGGTGAATGCTGGGAGTGGCAGCATTTATTTGGGAATGGGTAGTGGTTTTATTTATGAACAAAATGTAGGGAGTAACCTTAATACGGCCAATGTATTAAAATCTGGCACTGAGTTGTTGTTTTCTGCTGTAAGTGGTGTTAATTTGAAATTTTCGGGGCCATTGGGTGCATTTGGTGAAGTGACATTGGATCGGGCCTTGAGATCTGGTGCGACCAACCATTGGGCTGCAAAAGCGGGGATTTCTTTGACGTTTCAAGATTAATGAAGCAGGGCTTTAAAATTGCGAAGCTTTCTTGAAGCTTTCTTGAAGCTTTTTTGCTGGCTCAATTTGGGACTGAGGGGATTTATGAAGATATTTATGCGTGTTTTGATGGGTTTGGCTGTGGTTGTTCTTTTGACTGGGCAAGCTAATGCTCAGGTAGATGTTAGAGTGGGTGGAGGCATGTTGCTCGATAACTCTCGTTGGGGTGGGAGCTTGGCTGTGGACATTCCCATTGGTGACTTGCATCCTACATACTTGTCTCCGTTTGTCGAATTTTATCGCTCAACACCTGCACCAGGTATTCATGTTAATGAAATTCCACTGGGTGCCAGCCTTTTGTATAAAGCGCCATTTTCTGAGCAATATGGGGTTGTTTATTTTGGTGTTGGCGGTGGGATGTTTTTGGCGCGTGGAACCAGTATTCCTATCACAAATGCTGCTGGTAATATTATTGATACCATTTCCATTTCGGCAACCAATGCCATTGTTACTGCTGGTGGTGGTTTGAATGTTGATGTGTCTGATTCTATGGGGCTTTTTGTGCAGGGCAAGTGGTTTCGGGCTTTTACTTCGGGATCGAAAAATGAAGTGTCTTTGCAGGTGGGCTTAAGTTTTAGATTGGGCGATGACTAGATCACGATCACTGAAAAGCATGGAAAAAAGAAAATGAGGAAGGGCACGGAGCCCATCTCTGCCCATCCCACAAAAACCAGGGAATGAGTTAAGTGGTGGATTCATGCGTGGGATTGTTATTTCGGTTACGAGATATAATAAAAAAGGCCAGAGCGGTTGCTCTGGCCTTTTTGCATGTGAGTATGGTTGTTTTTATGAAAGGTTACGGAGGTAGTCGATGAGGAGGCGGACGCCTACGCCGGTGGCGCCTATGGGGGTGTCGGGTCTTGTGGTGTTGTTCCAGGCGGTGCCTGCGATGTCGAGGTGAGCCCAAGCGTATCCATCGACGTAGGCTTCGAGAAAGGCGCCTGCTGTGAGTGCGCCGCCGGGGCGACCGCCAGTGTTTTTGAGGTCGGCATAGTCGCCTTTGATTTGGTTGCGGTGGCCTTCGAGAATGGGCAGATGCCACGCGATTTCGCCAGTGCGGTTGCCGGCTTGATGAATGGCTTGGATGAGGTCGTTGTTGTTGCCCATTAGGCCACTGGCATCGTTGCCCAAGGCGGTGACACACGCACCCGTAAGGGTGGCTAAGTCGATGGCTGCGGTTGGGTTGTAGCGTTTGATGTAGGCAAGGGCGTCGATGAGTGCGAGCCGCCCTTCGGCATCTGTGCTGCGAATTTCAACGGTTTTTTTACCGAGGGGTTTGATAATGTCGCCGGGGCGGTAAGCATTGCCATCGGGCATGTTTTCTGCGGCGGCAACAATGCCGATGATGCGCGTTGGTAAGTTGAGTTTGGCAACGGTCTGCATGGCGCCAATGACAGCTGCTGCACCACACATGTCAAATTTCATATCCCACATGCCATCGCCGGCTTTGAGCGATATACCGCCGGTATCAAATGTGATGCCTTTGCCAACGAGGATAACGGGATCTGCTTCTGGGTTTTGCCCTTTGTGTTCCAAAATGATAAATCGCGGTGGGCGGGTGCTGCCTTGCCCTACGGCACTCAGTGCACCCATGCCTTCGGATTGGATGCGGTGCTCGTCAAATATTTCGTAGGAAAGGCCAACCGATGCGGCCATTTCGGTGACTTGCTCGGCAAGCACAGATGGTGGCAGGTCATTGCCGGGGGCGTTGCCCAAGTTGCGTGCCAAGCAAACGCCTTCGGCAATGTGCTGGCCTGCTTGTGCGCCGGTTTCGATGTCGGTTTGTTTGGATGAATCAAATTCGACGACGGAGAGCTTTTCTAGTGTGTTGGTTGGGGGGGCTCCGGTTTTGTATGTGGTAAACTGATAGGTTCCAAGAACGGCACCTTCAACGGTGGCTTGTGTGGCATCGGCCACATTGAGCCCCCCAATGCCACCGCCGTGCACGATGGTAGCCAAATGTTTGACGCCGCGTTGTTCGGCTTCTTTTGTGACAACAGCAGAGGCAAGCCTTACGCGGTCGATCGAAAAGTCTTCTTGTTTGCCCAAACCGATGAGGATGATGCGTGGTGCCGTGATACCACTGGCAGGATAGAGTATGGATGTTTGTTTAAATTTGCCGGTGAAATCACCACCTGCAATGAGGGCACTGATTTGGCCATTGAGTACTTGATCGACCACGCCTGTTGCACCGCCGGGGGTGACAACCCCTTCAAATAGGTTGAGTACGATGGCATCGGCTTCTTGTTCTGTGATATTGCCAATAGCAGTTGAGATATCCATTGGGGCATTCCTAACATGTATTTTGTGAGATGGGTTTGGTTTATTGTGTATTGAAACCCGATGCCAAGAAGGGGTTTGTTTGTTTCTCTTTGGCAACGGTGGTTTCTGGACCATGGCCTGGGTATAGAATGGTGTCGTCTGGTAAGGTGAGTATTTTAGAGCGAATGGAATCCATGAGCACTTGGGGGTCTGCTCCTTCGAGATCGGTGCGACCAATGGAACCGGCAAAGACGGTGTCGCCGACAATGGCATGACCGGGCCAGGTGAATGCCACATTACCTGGGGCGTGGCCAGGAACGTGCAAAATGTTGAGTGTTTCATTGCCAAAGGTAATGGTGTCGCCTTCGTCGATAAAACGATCTACTTCTGGGGCGGGGTCGGTGTCTATGCTTAAGAAGGAGGCAATTTCGACGAGTCCTTCGACCATGAACATGTCGGCTTGGTGAATGGTAAATGGCGCGCCTGTTTTTTCTTTGAGCGTGGTGACGCGGCCAATGTGATCGAAGTGACCATGTGTGGCAACAATTTCTGTGAGTTCAATATTGTTTTCTTTTACAATAGACAAAATGCCGTCTATGTTATCACCCGGATCGATGACAATGCCTTTTTGGGTTTCTTCACAGGCCATAATGAAACAATTGACGGCAAGTTCGCCAACGACGGTGGTTTTAAAGATCATATGAAACTCCCATTATCTCCCTTGAAATAGGAGAATGACAGATACGGTTGATGTATTTATTAAAGGATAAAATAAGGGTACGCGATTGTGGTGGTTTGTCAATATGGAATTGGGTTGTACGTATTGCGGAATTAAACATATGCGCGTTTGACCTTGTCAAAGGTAGAGGATCACGACATATTTATTCAGGTTGAGCAGGTTTTTTTGCTCAAAAAAATGACAAGCCTGTGTTTCATATCTCAAGAGTGAATAGGGAGGCAGTTGATTGGATACACCAACGCATGGATTGATTGGACGGTTGGTTGCACGAACAATTTGGCCAGATAAGGCGCAGACGGGTTTGGTGAATGTGGTGACCGTTTGCAGCGTGTTGCCCGATTTGGATGTGTTGTTGCCGGGGGGTGGGTTGGATTATTTGGTGTCTCATCGGGGCATGAGTCATTCGTTTTTTGGTGTTGGTCTGATGGCCCTGGTTGTGGCTTGGATTGCGCGAAAGATGGGTGTGCAGTCGCGGTCATTTGGGCATGTGTATCTGGCGAGCTTGTTGGGATTTATGACACATATCTTTTTTGATCTGGTGACCACTTTTGGTACACTTGTTTTTGCCCCTTTATCAAATTATCGCATGGCTTGGGATGTCTTGTTTATAATTGACCCCTATTTGGATGTGTTGCTCATTGGTGGGTTGTTGGTCGGTTGGTTGACTCGGTTGGGGGCTACGGGATATCGTGTGGGGAGCGGTCTTGTGGCGGGATATGTGCTGGCAGCTTTTCTGATTACGGGTATTGGGCACGTGCAGTTGCGTAATTGGGCAGGCGCGAATGATATTGTGATGGATAAGTTAGCCGTCATGCCAGCTCCTTTTTCGCCTTTGCATCGGCGAGGTATGGTGGTGAGTGAGGGGCAGGTATACTGGGTGCCAATGGCTTTGTTTGGCGGTATTGTGGGCGATGCGCATTTGTTTGACTTTGCTTTGTCA
>JABIFK010000600.1 GCA_018650745.1 Candidatus Latescibacterota bacterium
TAACCCGTTCTGCTTACTTCCCCACATCAAACGCCCACCCATCCCACATATTTTCTTTCGTTGCTGGCACATCTTCCCGAAAATTTTTGGTATCCACCCACCACTGACGGTTTGGCGCGGGACCGTGCGACAGATTATAGTATGATGTCAAACCATCTTTTTGATACTCACACGGAACAATGTATCGCACGACTTGTTGATCCTGTTCAGCAGAATAATTGACACCAGGTCCGTGAACAAGGCGCGGGTGCCAAAAAACAACATCGCCAGCCTTGCCGTGAAACTGAACGGGTGTGACCTCATTCAGCACATCATCACGCGCCTTGACATATTCCTCAGCACGGTCGGGATCAAGGGGGCCATAAACGGTCTTGTGATACACATGACTCATGTAATGAGAACCCGGCCAAATGGTAAACCCCCCACAGTGCGGCGGCACCGTGTCCACAAATACCATAGCAGACAATTGGGCTCCCGTATGATCTCCATGCGGGCCCAAACGCGCGTCTCTGTCCGGCGATTTTGGAAAGATACAGTAAACACCGCGCACCCGATCTGCATACTTAACAGACTCACCGATAAACTTTGAAACCAACTGCCGCATGCGTGGATGGTTGGCGATCTTGTCCACAAAAAACGGCTCCGTTCCAAATGTACGCGAACGTAATTTCCATGACCCACGTCTGAACTGTCCGGCATTTTCGGCATCCTCCGCTGTCCACTCCCCGTGTGGCGCATCAATCCATGTTTTTGGATCATCTCGTTTGACAAGATCTCGTGGCACTTGTTCCCACACATAATCAACGATCCGCTCAAACGTTTCCTTCTCGTCAAGCAACCCACGTTTCACAAGAAAGCCGTGTTCTTTGAAAAAAGCGATCTCGGCTTCACTCAGCGTGGGGTCTCCATTTGTAAATTCTGGATGGACCAGCGGATCGGGTTCATGCAAAACAACATCTTTGCCAATTGGCAGCCCATGCAAACGACTCCCTTCAAAGGGTGGCACCAACAGGTTGTAGATCTGTTGCGCTTTCTCCGCCTCATTCATGCCTTCCAACTCGGCTTCCGCAGGCTCAAAATCCATATTCAAAAACTGATACGCGGCAAGCCGCATACATTCAAATGCGAGGTCGTAAGAGAAAGGATTAATCTGCGGCAATGTCCACGCCCGCTCCCCCGTCCAGTAGGGCAAAAGCCAATCAAAGGCGCGTCGTAAAGATCGTCCATCGGGCGATTCATAATTGATCAGGTCAATACCCCACTGTCGGCCAATTTCAGCAAGTTCCAGAAGAAGCGCCATATTCCCACTGGCGTATCCCAATGCCATTGTGCGTGCAAGTTCTCGCGGTTGTTGACCGTCCGGTTCAATTTGATCTGCAATGCGTCTTTCACCTACGCCTTCTAAAATCCTCCTCGCAAGATCTGGCTGCCCAACAAAAAATGCGTATGTCACAACCTGTACATCATAAGCGGTCGAATGGTTGTTGCCGTGACGCGCTTCATCCACACCAAAGGGATGCGTCAACATCCATTCCAAGAACGCATGAAACCAAGCCTGTAATCCTTGCATATCTTCTTCAGACCAATTCTCTGAGTCGATTAAAAAGCTGATTGCAGGAAGCATCTCACGTGCAAAAGCAGCCGTCTCAATAAGCCCAATCCCTCGCCCGTCACATCGCCCAGGAATCGCCTGACCATATAAGAGATTTGGGTTCATCTTCGTCTCAGCATCTAAAAACCATGTGCGCAACAACAATGCCGCATGTGTCGCATAGTCTTCTCTCTGCGAAAACCCATAGGCAAACCCCAGCGTCTTCACTGTTGAAATGAGTTTTGCCAACAAGGGACGGTCCGTCTTCAGAACCTCAGGGTTGCGCTCGCCATCTCGTCGGATATAAGGCAAACCATCGGGCTTCTCAGGGTCAGGCCACCAATAAGGCCCAACACTCATGTAATCATGCTTGTCACCGCTCGACGGCAAAATCGGTTTGTTCACAATGCTCAATGGTTCCTGCTGAAGCGCCACACCCGCTTCCACAAGCAAGGCTTTAAGCGCCTGTCCACAAGGGTTGTCTTCCTGTCTTGCCAACGAGCGTGCCCGACTGATATAATCAGCGTCCACTGTAAATATCGGTTCTGCGGGTGAATACGCCTTAAGCTGATCAGCTTCATTGTCTGGATACATGTGAATGCTCCTGTTTCAAGTGGGTCATCGCAGATTGCATACGATTCATCAAGCAGAACCAGATGAATGCGATGCCAGTCTGCGATAAACGTAGATCAACCAATAATCAAAGTAGGAATATGTCACGATATCGGGCAACCGTCGATGCGTTATTCAGAATAACAGCTGTTATATGCCCAGAACCAAAAAAGCGCCCGATCTCCGCATTGAGTTTTGTGAGATTCAACTTTCGTCTGGTGACTCTTTGCAAAAAAGAATATAGAGCAACGGCAAAATAAACAAAGTCAACACACTTGATGTCAATACTCCGCCAATAACCACCGTAGCCAAAGGACGCTGCACTTCTGCCCCCACACCAACAGAAATGGCCATCGGAATAAACCCAACCGCATCCGTTATGGCAGTAGCCAAAACGGGGCGAAGGCGTTGTCGTGCTGCATCTAAAACAGCATTTTGAAGTGTGTGACCCTGATCGAGAAAATTGCGAATTGCGGACACCATAATTTGACCATTCAGCACAGCAATACCCGAAAGTGCAATAAATCCGACAGCAGCACTTACACTAAAAGGCATCGCTCTAAAATAAAGTGCATAAACCCCGCCAACCAGTGCAAAGGGAACGCCAGTGTAAATCAACAGAACATCCCCTAAGTTTTTCGTACTGAAATACAACAAAAAAAAGACCAACAAGAGTGTTAATGGCACAACCAGCATCAACCGTTGACGGGCACGTTCAAGGTTTTCAAACTGCCCCCCCCATTCAACAACATATCCTTCAGGCAAAACAACCTCGGTCTCAATGCGTTGACGGGCTTCATGTATAAATGAGACCACATCTCGCCCAACCACATTGCATTGCACCCGAATCACGCGCCGCCCCCATTCTCGATTGATGGTTGCCGCGCCCTCAGTATGTTCGATGCTCGCCAACATACGTAATGGAAGTTGTTGACCACTCTCCGTTGAAATAATGGTTTTCTCTAACCATTGTGCATCCGTGCGGTGTGTGTCTGGCAAACGCATCACCAAATCGAAGTGCCGCTGTCCTTCAAAAACTTCCCCCACATGTTGTCCACCAATTGCTTCCACAACTTCCAAAACATGCCGTGCAGGAATCCCATAACGGGCGATGGCATCTTGCTTTATTTTAACTTGAAGCAAGGGTTGGCCAGTTAATTGATCCACTGCAATATCAGATTGTCCAGGAACCTGTAAGAGCACCCGCTGAATCTCATCGCTGATTCGAACCAGTTCATCAAAATCATCCCCATAAATTTTAATCCCCAGGTCAGAACGAATACCCGATATCATTTCATTCATACGCATTTCAATAGGCTGTGTAAAAACCATATTCAAACCTGGCAAGTCAGCAAGCTCTTCTTGCATGGCGGTCACCAACTCCGCCTGACTATATGCCTGCGTCCATTGTTCACGTGGCGTAAGCGACACAAAAATATCGGTCAACTCGGTGCCCATCGGATCGGTTGCAACTTCTGCCGTACCAATACGACTCCACACATGTCGGATCTCATCTGAAAACTTAGCCTTCAACAACTGCTCAATGCGCGTGTTGTAATCAACCGATTGATCAATAGAAATCCCTGCTATCCGAATGGTATTGATGGTAAGCGCGCCCTCACTCAGGCGTGGTAAAAATTCACCCCCCAAACGTGTCGCTTGCCACATGGTTACCAACAAGAGCACGCCAACACCCGTAAGCACCCACCAACGCACTTGGATCACTTTTTGAATGAGCCACCCATATAAAGGCACCAAGGTCCGCTCCAGTAAATCTTTGCTCTGTTGCACCTTGGCTGGTAAAAAGTAATACCCAAGCACTGGTGATAGAACCAAGGCGATGATCAAGGCACCTACCAACGCAAAAATAAATGTCCAAGCCATGGGCTTGAACATTTTGCCTTCTATGCCTTCAAGTGTTAAGATGGGAAAAAAAACAATTATAATAATGCCAATACCAAAGGCAATGGAGCGGCTCATCTGGCGTGCAGAAGCCACAATTGTTTCCTGTCTTTCAGATGCGGTGAGTTTTCTGCCCAATTGCTGAGCGCGTTGTGAAAGATTGCGCATATTTGCTTCGGTCATCACCACAGAACCATCTATAATAATACCAAAATCAATTGCCCCAAGGCTTAACAGGCTGGCCGCAATAGCAAACTCATACATGCCCAAAACAGCAAAAAGCATCGCAATGGGAATCACCACAGCCACCAGCAATCCCGCACGCAAATTACCTAACAGGACAAATAAAACGATCACCACCAAAATGGCCCCTGCTATCAGATTGTGATGCACCGTTTCAATTACAGCACCAGTAAGTTCTGTGCGATCATACACAACCTCAACAATCACATCATCAGGTAAAAAGTGGCGCACATTGTCCAGTTGGGCCTTGAGCCGTTCGGTCACAATTTTGCCATTCTCACCCATCAACATAAAAGCAAGCCCCAACACCACTTCCCCACGCCCATCAGCCGTCACGGCACCCCGCCGAATTTCTCGGTCTATTTTTACCTCTCTGGCAACGTCATAAATATGGATGGGATTGCCATCAAAGGATGCAATCACAATATTCTTGATTTGTTCGATGGTGGTAACACGCCCAATGCCATGCACCATTTGTGACTGACCACCAGACGTAATCAGCCCTCCGCCCACGTTTTGGTTGTTTTTTTGTAACGCTTCAGACACCCGATCCAACGTCAGGCCATATTTCAACAACGCCGCTGGCGACACAACCACATGATATTGTTTCACGTCACCGCCCCACGAATTGACTTCTGCAACACCAGAAACCTTGCGCAATTCAGATTTCACTACCCAATCGTGTAGTGTACGCAATTCTTCCAAGGTGCGGTTGGGATCGTCTGAACGCATGACATAGTGAAAAATCTCACCAAGACCCGTAGACATAGGCCCCAACTGGGGACGCGCAATATCAGTCGGCAAATTAACAGCACTTAAACGCTCCGAAACATATTGTCTGGCCAAGGCAATATTTGTTGCATCGTCAAATGTCGCAACCACCTGAGAAAAACCAAACTTGGAAACGGAACGCACGTCTGCCAACCCCGGCAGTCCGCCAATAGATAACTCAATGGGCAAGGTAATTTGCTGCTCAATCTCTTCTGGGTTTAATGCAGGCGCAACCGTATTAACCTGCACCTGAATGGGTGTGGTGTCGGGAAATGCATCGATAGATAAACGAGGCACCGTGCCCAATCCTAATAACACAACAGCTGCAAACAACAAAATAACAAGCAAACGGTTAGCGACAGAAAATGCGACGATTTTTTCAAACATTTATCCTCCCGTCCCTAATGATCAACACATCCAGCACCAAGCCGCGATTTCAAAAATTCAGACATAACCATAAAACTTGCAGAGGTCACCACAACATCATCAGGTTCCAAACCTGCAAGTATTTCAACCGTCTCCATTGAAGAAGCCCCAACATCCACCCGCCGCAGCGCATAAAGATCTGCAGCTTCCTTGACAAAAACAAAGGGCTGTTGTTCGTGACGCTGTAGTGCTTCACGCGGCACAATCAAGCTGGGGCGTGATCCCTCTGTCATGATCTTTGCCTGACCAAATAAGCCAGATTTGACCTGTTGCACACCGTGTGTGGCCAAAACTCTGGCACGCACCAGGCGTGTGCGCATATCTACTGCCGTATCAATCCACACAAGTTGTCCCACAGTCGTTTCACCAGGTAATTCATCAAACCGTGCCTCAACATGTTGCCCCACCTGAACCCCCGATAGGCGATCAGCAGGAATAGACAAGACGAGCCACCGGGTTGAAAGATCGGCCAGTGTGAACACCGCTTCACCGGCAGCAAGCGCTTGGCCAGGAACTGCCGCACGGTCAATTAATGTACCGGCAAATGGCGCTCGAATCATAAGCGTTGCAGAGGTGTCTTCAAGCCGTTGAATCTCAGCAACAGCGCCGGGGCTTAACCCCAAATTCAACAATGTTTGGCGGGCATTGTTTACTTCAAAACGTGCCAGCCGAAAATCACCGTCGGCCTTAATGAAATCTTTTTGCGCACGAATGCTTTCCTCCATCAGCTTCTTTTCCCTATCTCTGGTTTTTGCCATGATATCAAAAGTAACAAGTGCAGACAGATAAACACTTTTGGCCGTGGCAACTTCAGCAGAATGTAATTCAACCAGAACATCGCCTGCAAAAACTTGATCGCCAACGTCAGCAAAAACCTTTCGTACAATGCCAGGCGTCAAGGGTGTTATTTTTGTTAGTGTATTCTTATTGTATTGCGCCTCACAAAGCACATCAATACCAGAAAGACTTTCTCTTTTTGACGGCAGCACCGTACGAATACCAACCTTATCGGCTGAATCATCGGATGGCATGCGCACAAGCAAACTCTTGCCAGCTTGCAAAGTAGAAGCCAATTGCGGCTGA
>JABIFK010000147.1 GCA_018650745.1 Candidatus Latescibacterota bacterium
CGTACTCAAAACATATAACGCCCTCGATGAAGCCAACATCCCACACGACGGCGATATGGACAGACGCACGCTTTCTGAAGTCAACAAAATCACCTACCGCACCCCCGATTATCAACTCACCTGTGCCCAAGATTTTCGCAAAGGCAAACTCGGCTTTCAGCAACACATCTGGCAAGCCACCCTCAACAACAACACAGCAGTCTTCAGCCTCCATAGAGGTTCAGAAGACAACAAAAGCCTCAAATACTGGCAAGGCCGATTGCCACGTGCCGCACAAATCAAAAACTGTGTCATTGCTATTTACAACATCCCCGATCAACCACCCTTAGGGCCACCAACCGAATATCCACCCGAGTCCCAAGGCAAAGTAGCCCCTTCACCTGCACCATCAGAAGAAATGCTCTTGCCTTACACAGTCGCCGCCTTCCCACGCCAAAAGTTCGACACCGTCATCGAACAAAATGGCTGGATACTCGCCCAAAAAGACGACGGTTACATCGCCCTTAAATCGCAACAACCCACTGAATGGACATCCGACGGTGTCTTCGAAACCGAAGGCCTCATTGCCCAAGGCCGTCAAAACATCTACATCTGCCAATTGGGCCGCCAAGCCACCGACGGCGACTTTAAAACGTGGTGTGACAACATCACATCTTCAGAAATCACATACAACAATTTATCCGTCACCTATCACGCACCCCATCTCGGTGAAATCCACTTCGGCTGGGACAATCCACTCACCCATAAGGGCCAAGAAATCTCATTGCGAAACTATCCACGCTTCGACAACCCTTATTGCCACACACAATACAACACAGGACAGTATGACATCCAATACCAAGACCAACAACTACAACTGACATTTTAAGTCTAACCATCAAATAACCACCAAGTCCTAATCTTAACTTAACAGGAGAATAAAATGGCTTATCCTCGCAGCCCACGTGACCAAGAACGCGATATGTATTACTTCCCACGCATGACCGATAAAATCCGCCTACACCTCAAAGGTGAATTAGACGAAGATTATCTGGAACAATTTGGCAATGGTTTTGATGGCCGGTGTTGTGCATTCCTCAAAGTCGATCATGCCGATGTCATTGCACAAGTCAAAGCAGGCAAAAGCGATACGGAAGTTCTTACTTGGTGTTTTGAAAGCGGTCACTCTGCCACAGAAGATGACATTCTCATGTTCAACGCCTTTATGTCCAAACGAGGTTGGCGAGACGATACCAGCGATTATATTGCAGAAATCAAAGCCAGAAACAATATTTCAGACCGTGATGATATCCAAACATTCTTTGATCTTATTGAAGCGGATGAAGAGCGTATTTAGACTTTCATTTCTCTAATAAAAAGCCGTTAGAATAGCATTCTAACGGCTTTTTTATTTTTTTAAACTTTTTTTATCAGATCCCATCCCAGAGTGGTGCTTTATTTATAGAAGGCCTTCTAAACGTTGTGATAAAAGTATAAATCAATAAACAGTGGAGTTGCAATGTCTGTTCAATAGGCTGATTCGCCCGCGTTGGTCATTTCAGCACAAACGGGTAATCACCAAGCATTTGGCCATTTGGATATGCTTATTCGAAGAGGTGATGCGTTACCTCATCGATCAAGATGCCAAAATCGACATCTTTACCGCATCCCATTTTGGCATGTTAGACCAGGTGACGGCGCTTTTAGAATCCAACCCAGATCTTATCTCTGCCAAAGACGCCGAAGGTTTTCAAGCCTTGCATTGGTGCACACGCCCACTTGGAGATACCGACGATTGTTTAGCCATTACAAAACTGCTCCTCGAAAAAGGTGCCGACGTCAACCTCCCCGGCGGATGTGAATGGACGCCTTTGCACTGTGTGGCTGAATGGTGGGAATTTGTTCCCCAAGCACAACTGTTATTAGATCACGGTGCAAACATCAATCCCAAAGACAACGAGGACAACACACCCTTAGACTTGGCCATAGACAGGAAACGAAAAGACCTCATCATCTTCCTCTGTAAAAAAGGAGGAGAATAAGACAACCGCCTTTCACGCCATCAAACGAACCGATTGACATCTGCCTTTCTCCCCCATCAGGGGGCCGGGGGGTGCCTTTCAAAAAAAGCCGTCAGAATAAAATCTGACGGCTTTTCTGTGTTTGGCACCAAATTTGTTATTGATAGTGGGCACAGACCAACAACACATCCGTTCCAATGACATAAGGTTAAATGTCTGGTCTAAAAACAATACTTTAATATACTGTAATCACTGGAGCTTATCTCCATCCACACAAAACAACGTGTGCTGCATCACATCCAACTCTAACGTGAACATGCACATGCCAGCGACAGAGACCGGGAGGATTTGGCAATGGACGAAAAAGGCAAAGGCACCTACAATGCAGTCGTAATCGGCGCAGGTACCGCAGGTCTGGTAACAGCCGCAGGTACAGCAGGTTTGGGTGGGCGCGTGGCCCTTATCGAACGCCACAAAATGGGCGGCGATTGCCTCAACTTTGGATGTGTGCCCAGCAAGGCCCTCATTTCCTCAGCCCGTGTCATCGACCAAATTCGCAATGCCGAAAAATGGGGCCTCGACAAACAAGACCCCCAATTTGAGTTCAATAAAATCTTCGAACGCATGCGAGAACGTCGCGCCGTCATCGAACCCCACGACTCTCGTGAACGCTACGAAAGTCTCGGCGTAGACGTCTTTCATGGCGATGCCAAATTCCTCTCTCCTTATGAGGTGGAAGTCGATGGCATACGCCTCAAAGCCAAAAATTTCGTGATTGCCACAGGGCGTCGCGCAGGCATTCCCCCAATCGAAGGCATTGAAAACGTACCTTATTACACCAACGAAACCTTCTTTGACACACTCAACGAAAAACCCAACCGCCTCATCATCATCGGCGGCGGTCCCATTGGGTGCGAACTGGGTCAAACCATGCACCGCTTTGGCATTGACGTCACCATTGTCGAATTTGCCCCTCAAATTTTTGGCAAAGAAGATGGCAATGTTGCCGAATTCATGCGCGAACGCCTCGAACAAGAAGGGCTGAACATTCTCACATCCACAGGTGCAAAAAAGGCCGACCATATCGACAATGAAATTCACCTCACTGTCGGCTCTGCATCGGGCGATGGAGAAGATCAAATCATAAAATCCGATGCCCTCCTCATCGCTGCCGGACGCATCCCCAATGTTGAAACACTCAACCTCGAAGCCGCTGGTGTCAAACACGATCGCGGTGGTGTTACCGTTAACGACTACCTACAAACCTCTCAAAAACACATTTATGCATGTGGTGACATTGCAGGCCCCTA
>JABIFK010000438.1 GCA_018650745.1 Candidatus Latescibacterota bacterium
AGCCCCCATAAACGCCAGCAACCACGGCATTTGGCCCACTGGCGGCGCCTGGTTGTGTCAACACTTGTGGTGGCACTATGAATACACCCGCGACAGAGACTTTTTGCGCAACAAAGCCTATCCACTCATGAAAGGTGCCGCCCAATTTTTCGTTGATCACCTCACCGAAGACCCACGCACAGGCCACCTCATCAGTACCCCATCTAACTCACCAGAAAATGGCGGGCTTGTCGCAGGACCAACGATGGATCATCAAATCATCCGCGACCTCTTCACCAACTGCATCGAAGCCAGTCAAACCCTGCGCACCGACAATCAATTTCGAAAAACCCTCATTGCCAAACGCAAACGCATTGCGCCCAACCAAATAGGTCACTTGGGCCAATTACAAGAATGGCTCGAAGACACAGACGATCCAGAAAACACACATCGCCACGTCTCCCACTTGTGGGGTTTGCACCCAGGCAAAGAAATTACGCCAGAAAAAACGCCTGCTCTTTTTAAAGCTGCCAAACAATCGCTCGAATTTCGTACTGACGAAGGCACCGGCTGGTCTATGGGGTGGAAACTCAACTTCTGGGCACGCTTCCGCGACGGAGACCGTGCTCACCGCCTCTTGCAACGCCAACTGCGCTTGGTCGGCGAAACGGGTACAAAAATGAAAGGCGGCGGCACCTATCCCAATCTCTTCGACGCACACCCGCCCTTCCAAATTGATGGCAACTTTGGTGCCTCGGCAGGTATCGCCGAACTCCTCCTCCAAAATCATACCGGCGACATTCACCTTCTACCCGCATTGCCCTCTGCATGGTCCAGTGGCAGCATCGAAGGTTTGCGCGCTCGTGGTGGCATTGAACTCGACATCACTTGGAAAAACGGACACCTCACCCAAGCTATTCTCTACGCCACAAAAACAGGCGTGCAAACCGTACGCTACCGCGATAAATTTCTCAAACTCAAGGCGAAGGCCAAGCAGGCGTATGTGTTAGATCGCAACTTACAAATTCATCCTTTTGAATCTGAAGCATAATTCCATGGTCATCGACACCGACATTCACAACACCGTACCCAACGCCAAAGCCCTCTATCCATATCTCTCAGAGATATTGGCAATTCCGGCTCATTAAATGCTGACCATTGGCATCTTACTTAAGGATTTTTATGGAACACAGACCTTACGGACAAACCGGCAAAAAAGCATCCATCATCGGCCTTGGTGGGGCCTATCTCACCGCCAGCTCCTTTGCTGACGGCGTGGCCACGGTTCACAAAGCCTTAGACCTCGGCATCACCTACTTCGACACGTCACCCATGTATTGCAGTGGCGTCTCACAAGCCGTTTTGGGAGAAGGCCTCAAAGACAAAAAAGACGGCTACCTCTTGGCCACCAAACTCGGCTACTTCTCGAATCCGTCTCGTTTTCATTCACCCGAAGCACTCACCACCCAATTCGAAGAAAACCTGCGCCTGCTTCGCCGAGACAACGTCGACACCCTTCAACTGCACGAAGCAGACTTTCACCACTGGTGGTCTACAGACACCTCCTACAAAGGCCGTCTCCAACCTGAGACAGATTATAATTTTAATGATGCACCTGCACTTCAAACCCTCCGCCAACTGCAAGCTGAAGGACGTTGCCGCTTTATTGGCATTTCAGGAAATACAGCCGATAATATGAGTCGTGTATTAAACCATGTTGACGTAAACACATTTTTGCTCGCATTCAATTACGACCTCCTGCGCCGGGGTGCACGCACAGCATTACCCATAGTGAAAGAAAAAGGCTGTGTCGGCATGGTCGGTGCCATTTTCGCCCGTGGTCTCGCCGTTCCACAGCCCACCCTTATTGAATCCCCCCCCAGTTGGATGACACCTGAACTCTTGGAAAATTACAAGAAAATATTCGCGCTTCAGGCCGAAAGCGGCATGTCTCTTGCAACATTGGGTGTGCGCTTTATGGTTGGCCAAAATGAAATGGACACCATTATTATTGGCGCAAAAAAACCTGCCGAAATTGAAGAATGTGTTAACGCTGCCGAACAAGGCCCATTGCCCAACGACCTTGTACAAAAAATCGAATCGCTCGGCGTCGAATAGTGCTTAGATATTTTACATCAAAAGGTGTGACCTTATAACTCACCTTCAAAAAAAAGAAGTCAGAGGAACGGAGAGAGAAGAGAAAGCAGCGAACATCTTCTCCCGTCTTTCTTCTTTCTTCTTCTTTTAATTTCAGTACCTTGTCCACTCCAAAACCCAACTTCAACAGCAACAAACGTTCAGGATCTGCACCGATCGTACCCCAAGCACAGCCTTACGATTTGTGCAAAGGCCAAAATTTAATTTTTCATAGGAGCACCTGACCATGAAAATTGCCAAAATAGAACAATTCTACCCCCGCAAAAGAATGCGCCTCATCAAAATCACCACCGACACGGGCATCATTGGATGGGGCGAAACCACACTCGAAGGCAAACCCCGAAGTACCTGGGGTGCTGTAGAAGAACTCGCCGATTATCTCATTGGCAAAGACCCACTCACCATTGAGCACCACTGGCAACACATTTACCGATCGGCTTTCTTTCGAGGTGGCAACGTACTCATGTCTGCCCTATCTGGCATTGACCAAGCTCTGTGGGATATTTCTGGCAAACACTTCGACGTACCTGCCTACCAACTTATGGGTGGTGCCGTGCGCAACAAAATTCGCGTCTATGCACACTGGGGCATTCGCGATCTCTCAGAAAAGAGCCTCGAATCTGCCCGTGCGCGCCTTGAAAAGCTTCAGAAACAGGGGGGGTATAAAGCCTTCAAAACAGGCCCAGCAGGCAAATGGCGCGCCCATGAGCCACCCGCAAGAATAGACCAATTTGTCAAATGCGCCTACACTATGCGCGAATGGGTCGGTGACGATTGCGAAATCTGCTTCGACTTTCACGGCAAAATGACACCGGCACTCGCTGTGGAAGTTTGCCACGAAATCAAGGGGATGCGCCCTATGTTTGTTGAAGAGCCCGTGCCCCAAGAAAATGTCGATGCCCTTAAACACGTTTCCGATCACGTACCCTTTCCCATTGCCACAGGAGAGCGCTTGCTCTCACGCTGGGAATTTCGACAAATATTCGAAAAAAATGCGGTCGCCTACATCCAACCCGACGGCTCACACGCAGGTGGTATTTCAGAACTCAAACGCATTGCCAACATGGCCGAAGTCTATTATATGCACATTATGCCCCACTGTGCCATTGGCCCTGTTGCATTTTCATCTTGTATGCAAGTTGACGCAACCGTACCCAACTTTCTCATACAAGAACAAGTAGACGCCGGTTTGGGCGAAGACCTCTTAAAAGAACCTTGGGTGGTCAAAGATGGGCACATTGACCTACCGACCAAACCCGGCTTAGGTTTTGAACTCATTCCCGAAGAAGCCGAGCAAAACATCAATACCTATGAAGAAGAACTCGGTGGCGAACACTACTATGAAAACGACGGCAGCGTAGCCGACTGGTAAAACAAATGGGCCTTCTCTTTGAGTGAGAGAAGGTCCACACCTGTCTATATTTCACAATCCAAGAAGTGAACCTTATGGAAGAACATACAGAACAAAAAGAAGAAAGTGATCCACCCTTTATCGCACTTGCCGACCAAGGCAAAACACGCTGGCATACCTACATTGTCAGCGTGTTTGTTATTGGAAGCATTTGGATATTTGGCAGTATCATTCTCATCGTCACGTTCTTTGGTGAAGAATTTGTCACGGGTGACAAACCATTGGGAACCACAGATCCTATCACCGACTTTATCACCCTCTGCCTCACATTTGTGACATTGCTCGTAGGCCTGTGGGTTGCCATTGATTATATCCACAAACGCCCATTTCTATCACTCATCACACCTCGCACGACGATTCGTTGGCCACGCTTATTACAAGGTTTCAAATGGCAAATCATCCTCATCGTTGCATCGGTCATCATTGAAGAGCTTATCTACCCAGGCACCTATCATTACACACTTGACCCATCCCAATTTTATATTTTTTTTGCATTAACACTCTTATTCATCCCTCTACAAGCCACCTCCGAAGAACTCCTCATGAGAGGCTATTTTCTACAAGGACTTGGCCATTTTACACGCCATCCACTTATCCTCATAGTCATAAACGGCTTGGCATTCATGGCCCTGCACTTCGCCAATCCCGAAATTGAGCACGGCCTCCCCGTCTGGCTGTCCTATTTTGCTTGGGGTGCATTTCTCACCTTCATTACGCTCAAAGACAATACTGCCGAACTGGCCATTGGCATTCATGTGGCCAACAATATGTTTGCCAGCATCTTTGTGAACTACGAAGGATCGGCCCTTCCAACCAATACCGTTTTTACTGCACAAGAAATGCATGCTTGGTACGGCCTCTTTTCCTATCTTGTTTCGGCTTGTGCACTCTATTGGATTTTATGGAAACACCCAAAATCTCCGCCTATAGATCACCTGCTCTAAACAGCGACGCCCAACATGCAGAATCTCTTTGATTCAACGCACACTATTTCTTATTATCAGACCACGCATTTAGATTTTCTTCATTCTCTCTAAAATAAATGGAAAAGGGTTCTATCGTGAAAGTCATTGTCGATCTGTGCGTCGTACCAATGGGCGTCGGCGTTTCTGTCTCCAAGCATGTCACAGCCTGTGAAAAAGTGTTATCCCAAGCCGGTCTCAAAACACACCTACACGCCTACGGCACCAATATTGAAGGAGAATGGGACACGGTTTTTGCCGCCATCAAAAAATGCCACGAAGTCGTTCACGACATGGGTGCCCCGCGCATTACCACCACCATCAAACTGGGCACACGAACCGACCGCGAGCAAACAATGGAAGACAAAATCCAAAGTGTCAAAGAAAAGTTAGGCGAATAAATGCATTGGGTTTTTATCGCCATTTTCTTCAGTTTTGGATTTGTGCAACTCTTCAAAGGATCACAACGCCGAGGAGAATACGCCCCCGTCGTTGTATCTGCCAATTATCTGGCTCTATCCACCTCACTTGCCCTCTTTCTTTTTTTTACCGATCAATGGACCTTTACACCCGATATCTTCAAAGTGGGCATCTGCATTGGCATCACTTTTATCACCGCCATGCTCCTCATGACCTATGCCCTCACCGTTGCCGGTGTGGCACCTGTCATGACCTCCTTCCGTTTATCTATGCTCGTACCCGTTGCCCTAAGTGTCTGGATCTGGTCTGAACCCATTACGCCCCTCCAACTCACAGGCATCACCCTCGCCATTGTCGCGCTCGCCCTCATGACCCACAACAAATCGAGCACACACCCCTTACGTGGCACCAAAGCATTTGCCATGATTTTGCTCATCTTTAGTATCCAAGGCATTGGCATGACCTGTATGCGCTGGGTGCATTATGCAGGCCTTGACCCTTACCGCCTCAATGTGCTCATGATCATTGGTGCAACCGCTGGCACATTGGGGTGGATTTTTGTTATCATACGCCGCCAAACTTTCCGTGCCAAAGACATATATGTGGGCATGGGCATTGGGCTTTACAACACCCTTGCACTCTCCATTGTTCTCACTGCCTTAAGTGTCGTTCCTGGAACCGTTTATTTTCCCATTGTCGGATGTAGTGTCGTCTTGCTCGATAACCTTTCTGCACACTTCTTCTG
>JABIFK010000738.1 GCA_018650745.1 Candidatus Latescibacterota bacterium
AACCCAATCGCCCCATAGAGGATTATGAAAACCGCACCGCCATTGAACAAAGTGGCATCAAATACGAATTGGGCACCGTCAAAACATCATATATCCAAGGCGACCTCATCGAAATTCAGTATCGCATTACCGCATTAGAAAACGAAACCACATTCAAATTTGACTCAGGCCAACACTACGACTTTCAACTGATAAATGAACAAGGCGAAACGGCCTGGACTTGGTCGGCCAACAAATCATTTCTCTTTGGCCTAACAACGCTCACCTTAAAACCAGGTGATCCCCAAAGCTTTTTGGCACGCATCGGCTTAGAATACGAATTCTTATCCGCGGGCAATTATACCCTCAATGCGTTTATGACCCCATCAAAAACACAGGAAGGCAGCATACCAAGCGACCAAACCCGCATCTCACTGCCCGTGCAAATTGAAGCAGACCCGTCGCTGGCCATATTTACCGGAACAGTCATCGACGAAGCCGGTGCACCTGTACCAGCACAAGTATCACTCACCGAAAGCATTCAAACCGATACACCTTTTTCTACCGTCGCATCGGTCACGTGGACCACGCCCAATGGCACATTCGAAATGCGTTCCAAAGCAGGCGATCATACGCTCACTGTGCGTGCAGACGGTTTTGCACTTCACGCACAAAACATTACGCTCAACGCAGGTGACAACCACCTTAAAATAGTGCTCAAACCCCAAGACAAAGATGACTACGCCAATGTACACGAAACCATCAACACCCTTTTTGTTGCCGAGTTGGCCACCCATCGCCAATCTTATCGTGCAGGCGACAAAGTCTCAGTACGCTATCGCCTCAAAAACATCAGTGGTCAAGACCTCAATCTCACGTTTCTAAGCGGCCAAGAATACGATCTTACATTAGACGGTGCAAAAGGGCGTGTTTGGACGTGGTCACAGGACAAAGACTTCATTCAGGCCTTAAGCTCACAAACGCTCAAAGAAGAAGGCGTTTTTGAATTCGAGACCTCCTTTATCCTCGAAGATGCTTGGGCACAAAACACACCCAGTTTTTTACTCACAGGTTTCTTAACCGTCAGCACAGACCAAGACGGCCAAGTCAGCCGTGAAGAAACTGAAGCTGTGGTCAAATTTGCCGTCGACGGTTGGGTGCTGCCCACACCAGGCCTACCCAGTGCATTATCGGCCAGCGTACGAACAGACCAAGTACAGTACAAACAAAGCGACACCGTCACCGTATCGTATAAACTCACCAACACATCAGATTCAACCATTGTGCTCAAATTCAACTCGGGCCAACGTTATGACATCGTGCTCCACAACCTAGAAGAAACCGTATGGGGCTGGTCTTGGGCGCGTTTGTTCACCCCCGCAACAGGCGAACTCGTCTTAGCACCACGTGACACATTTGCGTTTGAAGAACAAATAGACCTCAATACAATTCCCCAAGCCAAAAACGGCACCTATGTCATTCGCACTTATATGACATCTATAGGCGAACAGGACCAAGACGACACCGAAGCCAAAACACGCTTCTGGGTTGGCGAAAGCCCACAAATTGAACCACCGCGGCCATTACCCGTTGAACCCATGCCCACAAGGCTCACCGCCAACATAGATGCCACATTAGATGCAGAAACAGCCCAAGTCACATATCGTGTTCTCAACACCACAACAGAACCCATTTCCTTGCTGTTCCGGTCGGGTCAACAATTTGACTTCATTCTCGCAGGCCCCACCGGTGAACTCTGGCGTTGGTCTGCCGATCGTGGTTTTGACGATGCACTTCATGCCCAAGTATTATCACCCGGTGATTCATTGGTCGTCACAGAAAGTGTACCAAGCACCACACTGGCCACCCTACCTGACGGCACCTATACCTTACAAGGGTATCTCACTGTCACGGCTGACGATCCCGAAGCCGCACATCAAATCGAAACGTTGGCATCCATCAAATTTTCCTTACAAGAAGGCCAATTGCTCCGCAGCATCGCACAATCAAATGGTTCAGAAACAGCCACAGACGCCGCAGGAGCAAAAGGTGACTTCGACAAAGACGGCACCGTCGACTTTGCCGATTTTTTAAACTTTGCCGCAGCATTTGGCAAAAAATCCACATCCTTAGATTACAACTCCGCCTTTGACCTCGACAGCGACGGCACAATAGGGTTTAGCGACTTCCTCACATTCGCCGCAAGTTTTGGTCAATAGCAGATAAAGGAATTCTCCGGCGCAGGGCCCGCATACGCCCTATCCCTCCAGGGCAATGTAAACCGCGCTTGGTCATAAGACCAAGCGCGGTTTTTATATTCTCTATTCGCCCAAACACCCATTCTAAACAACACTTCTTATACCTCACCTGCCACGTCTCACCACTTTCGTCTTCGCCTCAACTTTGGCCTGCCGTTCACAGTACCCTCCCATCACATCTCGCACGCCCCCCAGCCTTTCACTTTCACTTTTACCTTTTACCTTTCCTTGCCTCTCCTTGACTGCACCCAAACCCCGTCGTATACTTAATTACACAACGATACACGCCCTAAACCCTTAACTTTAGGTTTGTTATGAACGAAGCAACTTTCGCCGATGGAACGGTCACACTCTCTCCTGATACGCCCGTCTGTGTCAATCAACAAGGCCGATGGACCCTCACGTTTACCGCCGGTGAAAATGGTTTGGATTTAGGGGATATTATTCACATAGAAATACCCCAAGGCTTCACCCCACCCCAAATAGAGAATCCCAAAGCACCCGGTTTCATCACAATTTCAGAAAAAAACACAGAAGCCCATTTTGCGTTATCCGTTGGGCGCGTACCTGGCGAAACCATTGAAGACTTCAACAGCGATACCGGGCTCTACATCATCATAGAGCGGGCACCCATTCGCAATGGAGAGTCCTTTCAGCTCACATATGGCGCTGGAGAATCTCAAGCCTTTGCACCCACGTTTTCGGGCAACGTCGCTTTTTCGGTTCGCATTCGAACAAAAGATAACGCGGCCGAAACGGCCTATTTATCTATACGCCAAAACCCAAGTCTAACCATCACCGCCCAGGAACTCACCCATTTAGAAATTATAGCGCCATCAGGAGGCCATCCAGGAACACCTTTGGAGCTGCGTGTGATTGGCCGCGATGATATTGGCAACCGATGTGTTGGATGGCGGGGTTGGTTCCGTGTAGAAACAGATGCAGAAGGCGTACTCATTCCCGCATCACAACGCAACGAAGACACCACAGGTGAAGGCGTTACACTGGATGTCGGTTTATCAGATCGGTCACAAGGCATCGTTCGCCTTCGGGTAAGAGAATCAGACAGCGATGCCACTGGCCTTAGCAATCCAATTACCATAGGCAACCCCGCTCCCTACTGGGGAGACCTTCATGCGTGTTTGCCAACAGAAACAACCATGCGCACCGAGCTCGATTTCACACTCAATGTCGGAGCCGAACCCACCCATCAAAAAGCATCCTTCCATTTTCAAACGGAAGAAGTACAAGACGGTGTTGGCCAACCCAGTTCCGGGTTTTTACGTTTTTCACTGCCCGATGCCAACAGCGACGAAATGTTGCCCTCACACCTATTGGAAATTTATTCTTCTTGGGGCAATCGCGAAAATTGGGGTGCACACCGTCCCGACATACGCTTAGACCGACACCCCGACCGCACCGTACAAGCCGTTTTGGCACAAGGCATCATTGCAGGTTTTGCAGCTGGAAGCAACAGCACCTATGGCGTGGGGCAAGATGCGCGCCGAGCCGAAGCCAACCGAGGCTATCCTGCGGGTCTCACTGCGGTCTTTGCCGATTCATTAGACCAAGACGATCTCTTTGCCGCACTCAGAGAACGCCGTTGTTATGCCACCACAGGCGCTCGCATCCTACTCGATGTATCCATGAATAGCAACCCCATGGGCAGGCTTGTTGAAGTCAGCGCCGATGACGAAACAACCCTGCGCGAAAGACGTATTTCTGCACGTATTTTTGGCACGGCTCCCATCGATCGCATTGAAGTGATACGCAACAATACCGAAATATGTACCTATCGTGGCGATGGATTAGACGTACAGTTTGACTGGGTTGACCAACAAGACCTCACCCGCATCGCCCTCCCACGTAATCTGCGTGGTGGCGGGTTAACCTGTTATTATTATTTACGTATCACTCAAGAAGACGGTGAAATCGCGTGGTCAAGCCCCGTTTGGTTCATGCTCAGAAGATAAAGCAGCAAAGGTGAACCTGACCCAACTTAAAAGGTCAGAGAAAGCCATTTGCAGTTTGCCATCGGCCATCTCATTCAGAATAGAGGCTTGACACTTGTTTTTTAACATGTTATATTTTTTTAAGGATAGTAGAAACGTTTACAAGTCAGTTTCACACCACGGGTATGGGCACCCTGTGAGACACATAGGTTTTTGAAACTCCGAGCAAAAACCTAAGGACGAGTAGCGATGCCAGTTTTTGTATCTCGGTTTTCGTCGAACCGAGTGGCCCGTGCGAATCTACAACAAATTCGCTCACGATCCACTCAGGCGAACACACGCGTTGAAACAACCAGAACACAACGCGAACAACGACAAACAACACAACGAACACAGGGGTCTGACAACACGCGACAAACAGCGCGTGCAGGTGAGACCCTTTTGGCACGTACACAAATAGGCCAACAAATTGCCGCACGTTTGCAAGAGGCTTTTGCAACACGTGTAAGCAACAGGTCAAATGAATCACAAACAACTACGCAAACACAATCGACAACAACACAGACCACACCCGCCGAGCAACAAACAAATCTTGTCAATGCGTCTCAAAACAATCGCAATACATCAGCAAGCGATCAGAATACCTCACGAACAAACAACCGGCCCACACCAGAACCCAGATTACAAACACCACCAGGCGTAGGTGCCACACGCACCCGCGCAGATAATAATATCGACCGGCCAGGCCGTTTAAATCGTTCATCTTCAAATTCGATTCGCGAACAACAGCTCAGCGGTTTTGCACGCCTTCGAGCCGTTGCCAGTGGATTGTTCCAGCAAACAAATAATACACGCAATCAACAACCCGCTAATACCAACGGTCAAATCAATCGCACCGAAGCACGCACACGATTCTTAGCCAGCAACGGGCCACAGCCACAAGGCCGTGCAGTAGGCCAACAACCTGTAGAACCTCAAGAAACGGTGTCAGAACCAACACCATTAGAAGCATCAACCGAGGTTTCTCTTCAAGTACCTACAAGATCTCAAGCACCCACGGTAACGCAGTCCGTAGAAACACCTACCGCTGAAGAAATCAGCCGCGCAAATACAACCGATGAAATTCGCGAAAATTTACAACAAGATGCAGGTGAAATTGCCCGAG
>JABIFK010000654.1 GCA_018650745.1 Candidatus Latescibacterota bacterium
ATCCAACACGCCAATACAGTCTATAGGGTCGGTGCAGAAAAAATCATCAACGAAGGTGTTGACATCGTTATTTCGGGACACTACCACCATCTTAAAAAAGTGGCCATACAAAAAGGAACCCTTGTTATTTTGGGTGACTGGATGCGATACGACAGTTATGCCGTGCTTGAAAATGGAAACATCAGCATACACCAATGGAAAACAGCACCACAAACATATAAAGACCTATTGCAAGATCCGCAATCGTAGAAGGTGGAGGACATTATGATTCTCAGTATTGATCAAGGTACCACAGGCACAACCGTATTGATCCTATCACCCGATGGTGAAATTTTAGGGCGTGCTTATTCAGAGTTCCGCCAAATCTTTCCACAACCCGGATGGGTGTCTCACAATGCAGAAGAAATTTGGGAAACGACGCTCAAAGTCATAGGACTCGCCATCAATAATGCGGGCATTCAAGCCACAGACATCAAAGGCATTGGCATCACCAACCAACGTGAAACCACCGTTCTTTGGGATCGTACCACAGGCAAACCTGTGCACGATGCCATTGTGTGGCAATGTCGCCGCACATCTGACCTGTGTGATCAATATCGCGCCCAAGGTTTGGAAGAAACAGTACGCGCAAAAACAGGCCTGGTGATAGATGCTTATTTTTCGGCCACCAAAATCGTTTGGTTGCTCGAACACGTTGAAGGATTACGTACACGGGCTCAAAAAGGTGAGATCTGTTTTGGCACCATCGACACCTTCTTACTCTTTAAACTCACAGGCGGCGCAGCCTTTGCCACAGAATACACCAATGCATCACGCACCATGATTTACAACATTCACACCCGAGAATGGGATGACGAATTGCTCCAAACATTTGACATTCCCAACGCCCTTTTACCCAAAGTGCGCCCCTCATCGGGCGAGTTTGGCACCACCATAAACTTAGACGTTTTGCCCGCAGGCATTCCCATTGGTGGCATCGCAGGCGATCAACAAGCCGCTCTCTTTGGCCAGCGCGGCGTACAAATTGGCGACATTAAAAACCCCTATGGAACCGGTTGTTTTCCCCTCTCCCAAACAGGTTCCCAAGCCATACCTTCAAATCACGGTCTCTTAACCACACTTGCATGTGATGCAACAGGCCAGGTATCATATGCCTTAGAAGGCTCCGTATTCAGCGCCGGGTCAGCCGTACAATGGCTGCGAGACGGATTGGGCATCATCCAAACAGCCGCAGAAACCGAGTCCTTAGCCGAATCCATCACAGACACAGGGGGTGTTTATCTCGTACCCGCATTCACCGGCCTGGGTGCGCCTCACTGGAATGCCAATGCCCGTGGCACCATTGTGGGCATCACGCGCGGAACCGAAAGGGCACATCTGGCACGTGCCGCCTTAGAATCCATCGCCTACCAATCTGCCGATTTGGTCACCGCCATGTCTGCCGACGCGCAACAAATTGTCAGCAGTTTGCGTGTGGACGGTGGTGCCGTGGTCAATAATTTTCTGATGCAATTTCAAGCTGATATTCTCAATGTACAAGTCATTCGCCCTAAATATGTCGAAACCACAGCCTTAGGGGCAGGCATGTTGGCAGGTTTGGCAACCGGTGTTTGGAAAAACGCCGATGCCCTCGTTAATATCAATCCGCCCGAACACACATTTGAACCCAATATGTCGCAAGATCAACGAGAAACATTATTGGCCGGATGGCAAAAAGCCATTGACAAAACCCAACAATAACGGTTTTTAAAGGGATCAAAAATTATCATTCATTCCTCAATAGGAGCGCATCATGCCAAAAGCAAGTGCACGTCACATCCTCGTATCATCAGAAGAAATCTGCCAAGAGCTCAAAGTAGAAATTGAAGGCGGCGCAGATTTTGCCACAGTAGCCAAAGAACACTCCCAATGCCCCTCAGGAAAAGACGGTGGCAACTTGGGTGTTTTTGGCCCCGGTCAAATGGTCAAAGAATTTGATGAAGTGGTCTTCAGTGGCGAAGTGGGCACTGTTCACGGCCCCGTCAAAACACAATTTGGATATCACCTCATTGATATCACCACGCGCACCGAATAGATCGTATCGATCAACGAGATAGAAACAAAGATGGGCCGCATCGTTTTAAACAATGCGGCCCATCTTTCAAATCTTACTGAAACCGTCATCCTTATTGCGAGTCACAAACCTTATGGCAACCGAATCTTATCTCTGTCCGCCTCACGTCATTACACCGCCAACTGACGCATATGCCGATCAAAGCCGCCAATTCCAAGGCATCCCAGGTATTGAACGCGCATCCAATGGTCGATTCTGGGCCACGTGGTATGGTGGAGGCATCGGCGAAGACGGTCACAACTATGTTGTGCTTGCCACAAGCACAAACGCCCATACGTGGTCAAACACCTCTCTCATCATCGATCACCCAGACAACGGACTCGTCAGATCATACGATCCCTGCCTGTGGCACGACCCACAAGGCAAACTGTGGTTGTTTTGGGCCCAAGGGTATGAAAAACACACCGACGAACGCAGCGGTGTCTGGGCCATTACCACTGAAAATTCCGACTCAGAAAATCCTACGTGGTCAACACCCACGCGTATTTGTGACGGCATCATGATGAACAAACCCATCGTACTCAAATCTGGCCAATGGGTATTGCCCGTTGCACAATGGTTTAAAGAAGGAAGCTCAGGTGTTGTATCCACATCCGATCAAGGCAAAACATGGTCGCTCACCGGCCAAGCCAATGTGCCAATAAAAGACGACCGAAGCTGCGATGAACACATGATCGTTGAACGCACAGATGGCTCCTTGTGGATGTTGGTTCGCACAAGCTATGGCATCGGCGAAAGCGTTTCAACTGACCAAGGTAAAACATGGTCACCCGTAGCCCCCTCTCCCTTACAACACACCGTATCGCGCTTCTTCATCCGCCGCCTACACTCAGGCAATCTTCTCTTGGTCAAACACGGTGCCACCACCGAAAAGACCAAACGGTCTCACCTGACAGCAATCCTCTCCCAAGATGATGGCAAAACTTGGGAAGGCGGCCTGCTCCTCGACGAACACCTCGGTGTGTCCTATCCCGATGCCGTTCAATCTCCCGACGGAACAATCTCTCTGACCTACGATTACGACCGCCGAGGTGACAAAAAAATTCTGCTCGCGCAATTCACCGAAGATGATATTTTGCAAGGTGCGTGTGTCTCAGATCAGGCAAAATTGCAAATCCTCATCAACCAAGCCTTCGGCGAAATAGCCAAAAAAGAGTAAAATCTCAATTCAAATAAAAAAGCCTGTTAAGGTTATTTAAAACCCTAACAGGCTTTTCTTTTATGAAACGCACGCTTTTATATTTTGTCATCACACTTGCGTACCTTCACAACATCCTCAAATAGGAAACCTGACGCTTCTACTTTTTGCAACAACCAAAAGTACTGGTTGTCCAAGTCACATTTGCTTATTTTTGATGTTGCGATTATCCATCGAGCTTCAAGCCCTTTTCAGAAAATCTAAAAACCAAATTCACCGAGGCATCTCAATGATCCAAGCAAATGCCGTTGTCTTCACCGAACCCAACACCGTCGTCTACAAAGCAGTCGAATGCCCAGACCCCACATCCAATCAAGTTGTCGTGCGCGTCACGCATTCGTGGATCAGCAACGGCACCGAAGGCTCTTTTTTACGCGGCGAACGCATCGAAGGCGACACAGCTTATCGCAAAGGTGACCCTTGGCCTTTTCCAATCGTTGCCGGATACCAGAAAATAGGTGTAGTCGAATGGGTAGGCGATCAGATAGACGATCTTCAAGTCGGCGAAACCGTCTTTGCTACCATGGGTGCCGTCAACGGCATGTACTCCCCACGCGGAGGGCAAGTCTCACCCTCCATCGGTGGGCGTGAAGGCATTTGGAAACTGCCTACAGACATAGACCCCCTCGCTTTTTCAGGCATGGTACTCACCCAAGTCGGTTACAACTGTGGTGCCCGCCCATCCATAGAACCTGGTGAAGGTGCCATCGTCATCGGCGACGGTATGGTCGGCCAATGGGCCGCACAAACCCTCGCTTATCGTGGCGCTCACGTTGCACTTATAGGCCGCCATGAAGACCGCCTCGCCAAATTCAAAACCAGCCCAACCTGCCACACCATCAACGCAAAAAAAGAAAACTGGCAAGACGCCGTTCGCGATCTTTTTCCCAACGGAGCCCAAGTTGGCGTAGACACCGTAGGCTCAGTAGACGCAATGAACGATCTCATGGCCAGCATGAAACGCTTTGGCCATCTCGTCTCCGCAGGTTTCTACGGCACAAAAGACGCCCTCCCCTTGCAACCCCCACGCTACAAAGAACTCTCCATCGACCTCGTCTCCGGTTGGTGGCCAGACCGCATGGCAAACACCCTCGACCTCATCGC
>JABIFK010000591.1 GCA_018650745.1 Candidatus Latescibacterota bacterium
AATATTGTACCACTGTTTCGGTATTTCATCATCACTGAGCACGATCTTCGTTTTCATGTTACACGTCTCCTGTCAATTCGCGGAGTTTTTGTCCGATATCCGCCTCACGCATCAGGCTTTCGCCAACCAAAACAGCATCGGCACCAGCTTCGCGTAATTGAACCACATCATCACGTGTATAAATACCGCTCTCACTGACTTTTAAAACTTCATCAGGCATGCGGTCAATAAAAGAGAATGTTGTTTCTAATGAGACTTCAAATGTATTCAAATTGCGATTGTTAATACCCACAATTTCAGCCCCCACATCCAATGCCATCACAAGCTCTTCTTCTGTATGTACTTCAACCAGTGCATCCAAGTCTAACTGCTGACACAAAACCAAATAATCGCGCAACTCTTCTGGTGTTAAAATAGCCACAATCAGCAAAATTGCAGCAGCGCCAATGGCACGAGCTTCATAAATCTGGTAAGGATCAATTGTGAAGTCTTTGCGCAAAATAGGCAACTTTACAGTATTTGATATTTGCGTTAAATAGTCCGCCGAGCCTTGAAAGAACTTCTCATCCGTCAAAACTGACAATGCCGAAGATCCATTTAACTCATACGTTTCGGCAATCGCAACAGGATCAAAATCGGCCCGGATCAAACCCTTTGATGGAGACGCCTTTTTTACCTCTGTTATAATCGCAATATCATCACCATCTGCCAGGCCTTCAAAAAAAGAGGGCGGTTCGGGTGACGCTTCTGCCAACTCTGCAATATCTTCAAAGGGCACCTGCACAATCTGATCTGCCAAAAACTCGCGTTTATACGCAACAATTTCATCTAAAATCGAGCTCACCATTAGGCTCCTTGGCTCACTGTTTTTAATCCTTCCAGTTTTTCCAACGCCTTACCCGAAGCAATTACCTCAGCAGCAACCTTTACACCATCGGCCAAATCTGAAGCCTTACCACCGGCCACAATCGCCGCTGCGGCATTCAACAAAACGATATCCCGTTTAGGACCTGCTTCACCGTTCAAAACAGCCACCGTCATAGCCGCATTTTCGTCGGCCTCACCACCCGCCAAATCAGAAGCATCCGCCAGTGCCAAACCAACATCTTCAGGTGACACATCATACGTCGAAACAGAACCGTTTTTCAACTCACTCACACGCGTTGAACCTGTCAACGTCATTTCATCTAATCCATCAGAACCATGAACCACAAAAACGTGTTCAGACCCCAAGTTACCTAACACGGTGGCCAGCGTTTCTGTCAATGCAGGGCTATAAACACCAATGACCTGACGTGTTGCACCTGCCGGATTTGTTAAAGGACCCAATGCATTAAAAATAGTACGTGCTCCCACTTCTCGTCGTGGACCAATGGCATATTTCATTGCCCCATGTAAAGAAACGGCAAACAAGAAACCGATGCCCACTTCATCCAAGCACCGGCTCATCGTCTCAGGTGATGCTTCAATATTCACACCCAAAGCCTTCAACACATCGGCACTACCACTTTTGCTCGTTGCTGCTCGGTTGCCATGCTTGGCCACACACAAACCCGCACCCGCCACCACAAAGGCTGCCGTTGTTGAAATATTAAACGTACCCGAATGATCACCACCCGTACCACACGTATCCACAATCACACTGTGTTTGGTCTGTATTGGTGTGGCTTTTTCCCGCATCACTGAGGCCGCACCAACAATTTCATCTACAGACTCACCCTTTATCCGCAAGGCAATCAAAAATGCACCGATCTGTGCATCTGTCGCATCGCCAGACATAATCTGATTCATCACACCCGTCATTTCATCTCGGGCCAGATTTTGTCCTTCAATTAATTTTGCGATTGCTTCTTGTATGGTCATTGAAAGCTCCTAACCAAAGTCGGCCAACAAACGATTGAATTCAATTTAAACTGACATTGCCATAAAGTGACGGGTTGGCAGAAAACAAGGAATGGCTTTGACATGCAAAGTCTGAACCTCAATGTTTAACGCCACCAATGCATCCAAATCTTCTAATGTAGCTTCACAAATTGTCATTTACGCATCCAAAAAATTCTTCAGCAAGTTTTTACCTTCATTTGTCAAAATCGACTCGGGATGAAACTGAACACCTTCAACTGCCAAATCTTTATGCCGCAATCCCATAATAATACCGTCAGGCGTTTCAGCCGAAATCTCCAAACAGTCAGGCAAACTCTCACGCTCAACCACCAGTGAATGATATCGCGTTGCAACAAATGGATCGGGCAAACCAGCGAAGATCGACTTGCCATCGTGACACACATCAGACACCTTACCGTGCATAATGTTGGGTGCTCCAATAACTTTTCCACCAAAAGCTTGACCAATAGATTGATGCCCCAAACAAACACCCAAAATAGGAATCTTGCCCGCGAAATTTGTCACAGTAAGTACCGAAACACCCGCCTCATTTGGCGTACATGGTCCGGGTGAAATCACAATCTTCTGCGGTGCCAAATCTTCAATACCTTGCACATCTACTTCATCGTTGCGTCGTACCACCAACTTGGCGCCCAATTCACCTAAATATTGTACCAAGTTATAGGTAAACGAGTCATAGTTATCGATCACGAGAATCATATCAAGTCCCCTCGCTCAGCAATCTCCACCGCACGAAACAATGCCGTTGCTTTGTTCACAGTCTCTTGGTATTCATTCTCTGGCACAGAGTCAAACACCACACCACCCCCAGCTTGCACGTGTGCCTTGTCCTCTTTGATCACCATTGTACGAATCGCAATGCAAGTATCCATATTGCCCGAAAAGTCGATGTATCCAACTGCGCCAGCATAAGGACCTCGACGCGTGGGCTCCATCTCATCAATCACTTCCATCGCCCGAATTTTAGGTGCACCCGATACGGTACCTGCAGGATAACATGCAAAAAGAGCATCCAAAGCATCCACATCCTCTTTCAACTCACCGCGCACATTCGAAACAATGTGCATAACATGCGAATACCGCTCAATCACCATCTGCTCAGTCACACGCACCGTATCGTATTTCGAAACCCGCCCCACATCATTGCGCCCCAAATCCACCAACATAATATGCTCAGCACGTTCCTTCTCATCGGCCAAGAGATCCTCACCCAATGCCAGGTCTTCAGCTTCTGTCTTGCCACGCCACCGTGTACCCGCAATGGGCCGCACTTGCACTTCACCATCTTCTACGCGCACCAACAACTCGGGAGAAGCCCCCACAAGTTGATGATCACCCAAATTGACATGAAACATGTAAGGTGATGGATTTACAGTACGCAAGGCTCTATAAATCGCCAACGAATCAACAGTCACATCCATCGAAAAACGTTGAGACGGCACCACTTGGAAAATATCGCCCGCAACAATATACTCTTTGCACAAGTCGACCACTTCCATATAACGTTCTTTGCTCGTATTAGATGTCACTTCACAAGAACTTGTGCCCGATTCAAGAGAAACATCGACAGGCTGGCGCAACACCAGAGCCAAATCGTCGAGACGCGATACGGCATCTTGATAGTTGGCTTCCAAATCACCCTCAGTATGCACATTGGCAATCAACTGAATCTTGTGCGTCACATTATCAAATGCCAACAGGGTATCAAAAAACAGCAACAAAACATCATCCAAATCCAAATCGTCGTCAACGCTCTCGGGAATACGTTCGATAAGCCGCACAGCATCATAACTCACATACCCCACAGCACCTCCCGTAAACCGAGGCATACCGTCTACATCTGCTGCTTGATACTGCTTTAACAACTTTCTCAACTCAGCAATAGGCTCACCATCAAACACACGCTGCTCACCCGTCTTCACATCTTCAATTTCAATATGTGATCCACGTGACCGAAAGATTAAAAAAGGTGCCACACCCAAAAATGAATATCGGCCAATCTTTTCGCCTCCTACCACGCTTTCAAATAAAAAAGCATAGGGAGAACCTGACCGAACTTTCAAATAGGCGGAAACAGGTGTCTCGGTATCGGCCAATACTTCTCGTGAAATAGGTACCAACCCACACCCGTTGGCCAATTCTTTTACAGTATCAAAATCGGGCTTAATCACAAACACGTCCAATCTGCTAACTATCGAAATTTTATCAAGATAGGCTTAATAAAGAACAACTTTCCAAGAAAATGTCAAGCGCATAAAAAAAGCCGTGAGCATATGCCCACGGCTTCAATTTTTGACGATCATAAACACCAATCACATCACATTGCGGGCACACAAAACTAAGACGGTTGCCGATAATAATAAAATCGGCCGTCAAAACGGCGCCAATACCACAATGCAGACTCTAAGTGCTTCATCTTAAACATTCCTTAAATAAAAATAATTTTCTGACTCGCAAAAGATAACACATTCTAAAACGACTTGTCAAGCGTGTTTTTAATGTTTTACAAACTCAGCGGGCATTGCCAAATTAAAAACCTGCCAAGAGACTGCTCCCAGTAACTTAATATGGCAACAAGAACGCAATTGACATCCCCAATATCATACTCTATGTTTGAAATACATTGAACGGTATAATACCCAATTAATGATCTAGGAAACGATACGTGATCAGATACATCTTTCTTACTTACATTCTTATTCAAGCGTTGCCTTTTAGAGCATTTGCGGCAGAACCTTACAAACCGCAAATGTCCGATCCTATGCTTGAATCATGGCGATGGCAAAGCTTTCCACAACTAAAAGGCCCAGGCTTTCGAACGGTTGTGGAAGATACAAAAAACCATCTCTGGTTTGGCACCGACAGCGGTGTCAAACATTATGACGGCATCACATGGACAGACTACACAACAGCAGATGGTTTGCACGGTGCCCCCATTAACGTACTGTGCGCAGCCAAAGACAGTAGTGTTTATGCTGGCTCACGCAAAGGAATCAGCCAGTTCAAAAACGGTTCTTGGCATCGCGTTTTCCCACTCGACCCAAAAGTTGACTGGACCATCTGGAGCATTCGCGAAGCAGCAGATGGCACCATATGGTCAGGCACAGCAAGAGGCGCACTCAGTATTTCTCCAAATGGAGATTTACGGTACTATACAACGAACGATTGTGCAGATGGCCTTAAGATCATCGCCCCTTGGATGACCTATGTCATTGTTCCCGATAAATTCGTTACACCAAAAGGATGGAGCAATAATATTGGTATCAAGGTTGCATTAGGTTTGCCCCCCGATGGTGGTCCTATCACCGGGGCGGTCATCAGAGCCGTGGCACCCAATGGGCCAGCAGGTCGGGCAGGTGTTCGTGTTGGAGACCGTATTTTGAGCCGCCAGGGAAAAGACAGTCCTCCAGATCTCAAATACAATGGTCCTCCGGGAACCACGGCAAAAATGAAGCTCAGATATCTGAACGACACACACATCCGCGACGTTGAAATACCAAGAGAGAGTGTATCTGGCCAATTCCGCGATTTTTGGATCTTTGATGCTTATCCTGATTCAAAAGGCACAATATGGTTTGCTGTCCGCACGGGCGAACTCATTAGATATAATGGCTCCTCAGAAAACCCTCTTTTTGAACGATTCGATGCCAAAGACGGCATTGAAATCACCGATGTAAGACCCGGTACAAAACTCATCGAAAGCCCAGATGGATTTTTGTGGGCCGTTACCATTGAATCTGGTGGGTTAAACAAGTTTGATGGTACCTCTTGGTCCTCTTCAAAACTCGCCGATCTTGGTGGGTCAGATCAAAATGCATCTGTCAGCCTAAGCCCCGATGGTACCATGTGGATTGGTGGAGAAAGTACGTTGCACGCTTATCGCCAGGGACAATGGACAGTCTACCAAGCACCCAAGGCCCTTATACCAAACGGCCGCATTATCGTTCAAGCCGACAAGAGCAACAGGCTCTGGGTTGGGGGTATTGGTCACGGCATTTCAAACGTTGACCTTGGACAAAATCATTTTGAAACCTATCAAAACCTTTCCTTCCAATTTGAAACAAACAATGGCACCCAATGGTTTCTCACATCAGAAGGAAGTCCAGTATCCTTTTTTCAGAAATGGTCTCAACATCCGATTACAGACCAAAACCCTGACATATCCATTATTGCTCTTGTCCCTGCAATCGACAATGAGATCTGGGCCGTAGGAAATCAACAAAACACAGTCGAGATATATAGATACAACAATACGCGTTGGCAGAAATCCATAAGCGCAAAAATATCAAGTAAGATAAACCCAACATCAATCTCAACGCTTAATGATGGCGCAGTGTGGTTTGGTTCTGATGATGCAGCGTATCAGTACACAGGTCAAAAGCTCAACACCTACCGCACAAACCACCTTGTTCATGCAATTGGTCAAACCACAGAGGGTACCGTTTGGATCTCGTCTCGCACAAACCTATACAGATTAGAAAATCAAACGATACAACAGATCACCCAACCAGAAGCGCTCAACCGTACCATTACCAAGGCAATCCTTGGTTCAAAAAATGGAGATCTTTGGATTGGTACAGAATTCTTCGGCCTATTCCAGTTCGATGGAACGTTTTGGAAACGACACGACATACAAGATGGACTGCCTGACAACAACATTACAGACATCATCGATCTCCCCGATGGACACATTATAGCATCAACAGTTGAAGGAATGAGTCGATTCGACGGTCAGGCTTGGGTGAACTACCTCACAGACATTCCAAACGCAGCACCAAATGGATTACGTGTAGGACCACAAAATCAACATTGGATTAATACAAAAAACCAACACACCATTCACCATACGCCCCGCACACAAGCTCCCCAAACGACGATTACCGTGAATCTGACCAAAGTTTCTCAACCGGGCAACACCATTCTTTCTTGGCAAGGCGCAGACCCTTGGCGGGCCTCAACGCAGCACTTGATGTTTTCTCATCGGCTCGACAACGAAGACTGGTCACCCTACACCCCATCGACAAACCGAGTTCTTCTCTCACAACCAAGCGGCCAGCATACCTTTCAGGTTCGTGCGCGAAATACAGACTTTATAGTTGATCCATCACCATCACAACTCACATTTCAAGTTGCCCCACCCCTCTGGCGCGAACCGTGGTTGGTCATCACAGTCTTTTGTCTCATCTTTTCAGGTGTTACGCAAACAGTTAGAATTGTTCAACGAGATCGTCAACTCCAGAAAACAAACAAAGACCTTCAAGTTGCACAAGCGGACCTTGAAAGACGCGTTGCACTTAGAACAAAAGAATTGAAAGAAACAAATGAACAACTGATCTTTGAAGCTGCCGAACGTCAAAAAACAGAACGTGAGTTGATACACCTCGAGCGACTCAGAGCGCTCGGCGAGATGTCTGCTGGCATAAGCCACAACCTAAACAACATGCTTACAGGTATTCTTGGTCCGGCACAAATGGTAAAAGATCTTATGACAAATCCGAGCGGACAGTTCTATGCAGATACCATACTTAAAAGTGCTGCAAGAGCAAGAGACTTGGTCGAACGATTGCACCAAGCCGTGCGAGGACAAAAAAAGAACATACAAGGCCCCGTCCAAGTAAACCAAGTGGTGCTCGATGCCATTCAAACCACGAGACCCAGATGGAAAGATGAAATGGAGTCACGGGGTATCGTGATAGAAATGTTGACCCAATTGGAAACAGTACCGGAGATCAAAGCCAATCAAACGGGTCTACACGATGTGCTCGTCAACCTCATCTTCAACGCTTTAGATGCCATGCCTGACGGTGGATCTATCACATTGGCCACAGACGTTCAGGACGGTCACGTGATGATTCGCATCCGTGACACAGGTGAAGGCATGAATGAAGAAACACAAGCCCGTGTATTCGAACCGTTCTTTACCACCAAAATGAATATCGGAACAGGGCTTGGTCTTTTTACTGTACACGGCGAAATAGAAAGCTGGAATGGCGATATAGACGTCAAATCAACGATAGGAAAAGGAACCACATTCACAATTCAATTACCGGCACTATTGGCCCTCACAATCGAACCCGAGCCCATACAAAACAAGGCTTCTCATGTGCAAAAAAGAAGCATTCTCATTGTAGACGATGAAGAGGTGGTAAGAGACATTGTGGTTCACGAATTGTCAAAACATCATCATGTCATCTCTGACATCAATGGAATTGATGCACGAGAAACCATCGCAAAACAAAATTTCGAAATTGCATTTATCGATTTGGGCATGCCCGGCATGCCAGGCGATACACTTGCACAACAGATCAAAGAAACAAACCCCACCATTGCCACCATTCTCATGACGGGCTGGATACTCGACGAAGACGACCCCAGGTTAGAACCTTTCGATTTCAACATTCAAAAACCCATAGAGACACATGACCTCCATCGCATCATCGCTCTTGCCGCACAATTGCACGAAACACGCGAGCAAGCATTAGAAACCTAAAACGCTTCAATCATTCTCAAACAAAAAAAGATCCCCGAAGCCATATGTGTCTTCGAGGATCTTTCAATATATGTAGACTGTTTTAATCTTAAACAATTCGCCTATTCTTCTCCATCAATCTGACCGACTTCAATCGTAAGCTCATCGCGATTAATAATGCGATCCACACGTCCATCACGCACCCACACCACACGATCAGACACCGAAAGCATCTTGTGATCGTGTGTGGCTGAAATCACAGTGACACCGGATTCTTTGTTCATTTCGCGCAACAGTTCAATAATCTCTTTGCCCGTAACCAAATCGAGATTACCCGTCGGTTCATCGGCCAAAATAATGGCCGGGTCATTGGCAAAAGCACGCGCCACAGCCACGCGTTGTTGTTGCCCACCCGAAAGCTCAAACGGCTTGTGTGTCACACGCTCACCCAAACCCACCTTGGTCAACAAATGCACACCCTTTTCGCGTGCCTCATCACTGGTAAGTCCGGCAAACACCATCGGCAACGTCACATTTTCAAGCGCCGTCATCACGGGAATCAAATTGTACGATTGAAAAATATAGCCAATCTTTCGGCATCGCAACCAAGCCAATTCATATGCATCAAGTTGGGCCACATCCACATCGTCAATATACACCTTGCCATCACTGGGTTTGTCTAAGCCTCCCACCATATTAAACAGTGTTGACTTACCCGAACCCGAAGGCCCCATAATAGACAAATATTCGCCCTGAGGCACCTCCAAATCCACACCCTTAAGCGCATGAACTTCTTCATCACCCATCACATAGACCTTCTTCACATCTTGGGTGCGCACCACAGTAGAAGCTTCGGCAAGGGCTGCAACTCTCTCTTCTTGTGTTTGTGTATCAGCCATAAAAACCTCTCTATCAGAATCTGAAGCAATAATCGGGCATCAAAAATCAGAAACAAAAATCTTATGCTTAAACTTCTTGTCCCATCGCATCAACGGGTTCCATTTTTGCAGCACGATAAGCAGGCATAATGCCGCCCAAAAGTGATAAAAAAGAACCAATTACAATGGCAATTGCACCATATTTTATAACCTGAATCCAATCAACATGGGAGAACATCACCATCCCGTAACTGGTCACATTTAACAAACACGTAAGGGCCAAGCCAACCGCAACACCAATTATGGTTCCAGCAGTACCCATAAAAGACGATTCTAAAATAAACAGTTTAATGATAAAACCATCGAGTGCGCCCATACATTTCATGGTGCCAATTTCACGAAAGCGTTCCGTCACCGACATCAACATCGCATTGGCAATACCCACCAAACAAACCAATAAAGACAACACCACCAACCAATTGTCTTTAGAACGTTGTTGAATAGCTGCCGCACTATCGGGATCAATTTCAATGCCTTTTTGTTGCAACAACAAATTGATCTTGGGATCTTTCGCAGCCATCAATCCATCAACGACAGCATTAGATGTCCAAATAGACATCAAAAAAGCAATCGCCAATACAATACCACTAACCGTAATCAGCGACCGCCCAAATCGTATCTTCACACTGTTAAAACTAATTTCGACAGCCTTGGAAAGTGGTAATGCAACTTGCGACTCCATTTGATACTGCTGTTTAGCCATGATGCCTCCCGTCCAACAGTGGGTGTTATCGCACTTGGTTATAAGGTGTTTGACGGCGACCATACGTCTCTGTATCGCCTTGCTGACTTGCACGAGCGGCCAACAATTCTTCCGCTTGGCCAAATAATGCAATGGCTTGTGCGACTTGCGAATCTTGTTGTACCCGCACACGACCTTCAGCGCCGTTACCCCACCGAATCT
>JABIFK010000417.1 GCA_018650745.1 Candidatus Latescibacterota bacterium
ATAAGCACCACCAAAAACCATTGTGATACCAAACTTTCGCTTGAGGTTTTTCGCCTGTTTTGCCCTGCCCCATAAAAAAAGCCGGTGTCCCCTGACCCAAAACAGGTACATTCAGCCATATGATTCCCAGTATCAACACAATCCATCCCAAACGCATGTTCATACCCTATTTTGAAGTCTCAGTTGAATCAACCACAGCACCATTTGTGCGCAACGGCGCCAAAACACCCATCTTGCGCTTCTTTGCCCAAAACGCACGCAAGGACTCTCTTTCCAATTCTTCCTCATCAAAAGGAACGGTCAGCACAGATGTCAGATCTGACTCTATACTCGGCTCATCTACAATAGAACCTTTGAATCGTCCTTCGCTTTGCAATTTGGCCTGATCTGCAAAATGAGGCGACTCAGGATCTTCACTGTTGCCAAAAGCCAACGTACTCCAAGATTGCACAGGTTCGGTCAACGAAACCACCATTGTGTAAGCCGATCCTCCAACCACGTTGAGCAGACCATCGGAGTTGGTTTCTGTCCACGTTTGCTGTACGGCAGTGACACCGGGTGCAGAACCCGCGATGGGAAAAGTTGTCTCCCCGCGATGCAAATGGTGTACCTCTTCCCAGGCCACGTCCAAACGGCCATACGTACTCATCATAGAAGCTACGGCCGTACGCAAAGCTTCAAATGCCAATTTCTCTTGCGCCAAAAGATCGCGTTGTTTGCTGTCGGGCAATTGGGTGGCCAAATCATCATAACGGCGCTTCCAATGCCAAAACAACAGCGCCCCTCGGCTGTCACGATCCATTCGATTGTCCCACGAGCGCAACAAATGAACAGCCGTTCCAACTTGAGCATTGGGATCAAATACCGTATTCCAAGTGCGGTTGTAAGCTCTCAAAATCAACGCTTTTAATTCTTCTGCATCAATTAAATAATTATCGCGTACCAGTGTTTGCATATCGGCAACAGCAATGCCTCGGTGAGTCAATAAATAATTGAGCACGCGTTGTCCACGATGATTAAAATGACCCCATCCCAAATAAGGTGGAAATGCATTTTGATCTAACCCACTCTCAACCGTAACCAGATTAGGCGCCACATTACAATTTTGCATGAAGCCCGCAACAGGATTCTCTAATTTGGGTAACTGTGAAAATGTGAGCACATTCTGCCATTGGGTTTCAGCCGTCCAGCCAGGAACGGCAGTTCGCCAATTAAATTCTTCTGACCGCCCAGGTACACGCCCATTAAACACATAGTGAACATCGCCCAACACATCGGCAATCATCACATTAAAGAGGGGCAACTCCAACCGGGCCATCGTCTGTCGAAATTCGCCGACATCAAACGCTTTATTCATGGCATGAAGCTGGCCAATTAAATCAACCAAATCTTCCATACTCGTACGACAAGCATAAGCCCACTGATCAATGGTTTTATACACGGGGCCGCGCTCTGTATAAAGCAACTCGCGCTCTACTTCATAAACACCAGCCCCGGCCTCTCCTCGCACTTTAATTTTTGCTTGCCGTGAGGTCATCCGTTGCTTTTCGTCTTCGTAAAAGTAACGCCGATCATTGGCCGGGTCTAGACGTTCTTCATACACATCAAATACATCTACATCATTGGTGGTCATCGACCAAGCCAGTTGTTCGTTGTGTCCCATAAAAATCACGGGCAAACCATAAAAGGTAGTACCATAAACCCCCAACCCCTCGTTGCTCACCAAATGGGCTTCATACATTTGAAAGGGTTCGTGATAGGGCATCTGTGCGTCCATCACAAAAATGGGTTTGCCGGTTGCCGAACGAGACGGCCCCACCACCCATTGATTCGAGCCAGGCAACTTCGGTATCGTTGGAGCCAACCCTTTTTGCTCCAACTCAGGCATGCCGGTCTGTTCAGCAAAGAGAAACATCAACCAACGACTCAATGCCACCACATCCACAGCACGAACCTCATCTACCCAGTGGGGCAACACCCGCCGATGTACCTCGATATAATGGTTAATACCCTCAACAAACGATTCTATATAATTACGTGTTGATTCTGGCAAATCGCCATATCGATTGCCGGCAACACTGTGGATGCGCCACAACAGAGCCCGATAGTCTTTCTCGACATAAGCTTTGCCCTTTATTTCGGACAACTCGCCCTTGGCCTGCTTAAAGTTCAAAACCATTTCGAGCAAGTGGTCCTGTGCTTGTGCATATCCAAAACCGAACGCTGTATCCAAATCGGTTTGCCCATACACATGAGGCACGCCATACGCATCGCGAAAAATACGGGCCTTACGCTCGGGCACCAAAAACAAAGAATCACCCAATTCGGCAACCACAACTTCAACGGGTACCACCGTTAAAAGTGCATCAATTGAGTCTTGGGCACCGGATACAACCACCCCATCTTCTTGGGCTTGTATATTCATTGTTAAGCATGCAAAAACCACCACCACCAATCGCATCATCATACCTTACTCCCGAAACAAATGGTCTTCAACTGGCAACGACACTGTCGCCCCGCTGGTTGCCGAAATCAAACCTGCCTCCATCACCTCTTGGGCATTGCGAGACAAATCTACATTGGTCAAAAACTCAGGTTCACGCCCGTCACGAATACACGCTATAAAGTGCTCTGGACCATTGTTTTGCCCTTCAGGCAAGGCATCAACTGGTACATCTTCGCCCGCTTCATTTTCTCGGGTGTAAAGGGTCACTGTATTGCCCCCCGCAATGATCGTTCCTTCCGTTCCATAAATGGTCACATCGTGGGGTGGTTTATGCGGCACGGCCTCTGTCCAGGTCATTTCTAAACGGCACATGGCCTGTGGGTACCGCAAGATCATCATGCCGTTATCATCAACTGGCAGATGTGTTTTCAACAAGCGCCCAGCAACACCAACAACCTCATTGGGACTGCCCAGAAACAACACGCACATGCTGGCGCCATACCCCCCATAGTCATTAAAAGCACCGGCACCATTGAGATGTTTGTCGAACAAAAACCCGCAAAAATGCTCAGAACATCCCAATTCATCGGGCCCACTGTGCCCCCCACGCCACAACAATTGCCACATTTGTCCCACAGCGCCTTCATTCACCAAACGATAGGCGGTGCGCAAACCTCGGTTCCAAGCGGTTGGCCAATTCACCATCAACGTTGTCTTTGCCTTGCGAACAGCCGTCAACATACGATCGGCCTGTTCCAAAGTGGCACCCATTGGTTTTTCTACCATCACATGAATGCCCCGAGGTGCACACAACTCAACCACATTGGCATGGTGTGCGGTAGCCGTAAAACAAAAAACGGCATCTGGCTTTTCAGCGTCCAAAAGCGCCACATAATTGTCGTAGACTGCCTTGCAACCGGTCTTTTCTGTGAACTGATTTCTCAAATCGGTATTTTCATCCGCACCGGCCACCAACTCAGCATCGTCTAATTCGGCCAATTCCTTTAAGTTGGTCCACACATGATCGTGCGCCATGCCCAACACGGCTACGCGGAGTTTGTCTGCCATTGTTCTTCTCCCTTAATTTTTTTAGAAGCATTTTTATTTTTAGACACAAGGATAAACCCTCGTATGGGAAGGCACTGGTTGGACCGAATCAGTGTAATGATCGAAAGCTCAGTGATAGATTCGTGCCTCGGTATTCAAAACAAATGTTAGGTCAAGCGGTGCTTTCGACTCGTTATTCGAGAATAGAGCAAGCCTTCCATATAATCTTCGGCAAAAAGATAGGTCTTCACGCCGGGCGTGCGAGCGGCCTTGTCTCGAAATTGTCTGGCAAGTTCACCCCCATTTGGCAAACGATCATAGGCAAATGGAATGGCAAAACCGGGGCGCATTTGATCAAGCAGATCAGCGGCCAAAAGTTGAGATGCGCCGGGCAAGGACCACATTAAAACATCTACGCGCCGACGGACGGCCTCACAAACAGTAACTACATCTTCTTCGGTATTGAGGCGCTGTATTAAACAAAGCTGAAGGCCAGAAAAACTCAACAGCAAATTCCAAGGCGGTTCATCTGAACCATCAGCATCACTCAGAATACGAATCCGCAAACTGTCAGACACGCCCACTTGGCGAACATCTAACCTCGGTTCTTGCTCTAAAGCGTGAACTCGCCCCGGTTCGATGGGCATGTCAGCCCATTCATCATCGGCATGCCGACCAATCATGGCATCGCGGGCATTGCCGGACCCCACAAATCGAGCATCGGGAAACGCCGCGGCTAAATGTGAAAGAGCCGATAAATCCAATTGCTCGCCTGGCCCGACCGAACAAAATACCAAATCGGGCCGTATATCTATGGCCCCCGATCGGCTGCCACCCGCCCAGTTGGCGGCCACAGGATCAAGCAGATAGACACGCTGCCGCACGCTTTTGAACACCAAAGACGAGCCACCCGGCCAAAAAAGCCCCACCGTATTGGCCGGTATTTTGGTTCGAGAAATGAGCTCGCCTAACGACCGAGGCTTGGGCATAAGATCGGCAGCCATTCATCCTCCAAAACCAGTGATCCCTCTCGAAAACAACAAGTTAAATGATACGATACTCAACACAAAGTGTAAAGGATGAAAATTGCATATCCAAAGCCAAAAAACGCGCGGCCAGGAGTAGCTTCTTGGAAAGGCGTGGATCGATCCCCTAATTGGGCAAAATCACAAATTCTTACGATTGCCCAGTAAAAAGCCCAAAACCCGAATCAAGATTGAGAAAAAAATCAAAAGGTATCTCCAAGACCCTGCAAATTATAGTAAAGAGGAATACGCGCGAGTGTCCAATAACTCGATCAAGTATTGTTTAAATAGAAGGTTTGAGATATATTCAGATTCGGCAGGATGGAGGTTGTGGGGATAGGAAACTTCCTTAATTTTCAACATTTCTAAAGCTCTAAAATCAAAACACGTTTAGGACGGAATGGGATTCAAAATGCTAACCTTAACAGAAAAACAAATCGAAGCATTTAATTGCGACGGATTTATCAAGCTGTCAAAATTGGTTGATCTCAACATCGTGAATCAGATGGTCGCATTGACAGATCAGTTCATGCTCGACAACATCCCTCCTATTGAATATGAAGCGCAATTGGGATATCCGGGTGCTCCAGCAGACCCAGAGGCGACCGGAGGCAAAACCATTCGCCGCTTTCTGCGTGCGATGAGCCGTCACCCCCTCTTTTTGGATTGGGCCACATCGCCCGATGTCATCACCTTGCTGCGGCCTCTTTTGGGACCCCAAATTGTGATGCCGTTGGCACATCACAACTGCATTATGGTTAAAGATCCACGTTTCAGTAGCGATACAGGATGGCATCAAGATATTCGATTTTGGGGCTTTGAACGCCCCGACCTTGTCAGCACGCTGCTGGCCCTCAATCAGGCAAACACAGAGA
>JABIFK010000449.1 GCA_018650745.1 Candidatus Latescibacterota bacterium
AGATTCGGGCTCAATAAAAACAAGTGTATCCCCCCAGATATTTTTCTGGCCATTGGCTACAACGGCAGCGTATTTTTCTCCTATGATAGAGGATGACGTGATCGGGTATGCGCAAGCACCTTGCGTGATATGTTTTTCGACCCAGATGACTGCATCTCCAGCATCCCCCACGTCAGGAATACCCGGATATGGAAAACTTGCGGCTTTTTCGGAAACTTTTTCGGCAGTATCAGCCATTTTATAGCTCCTTTCGTAGGGGTTTGTGTCTAATGGGTTTTAGTAGAAATGTTAATGTGTTGGGTATGCATAAGCTCTGTTGTGCGACTGGATTAGCTTGTGTTAAGTAGTTAAGCAAAGTTGATTGTGTATTCGCGTCCAAATAGGGAGATCAAATTATTGACAGCCTGAGTAAGAGCAGTCCAAGACTCGTAAGCAGAAAAAGGCATCCATTCGTATTTCATTTTTCGCCATAAAATTTCAATAGGGTTCAGATGTGGCGAATAACGCGGCAAGAAAAACAAACCGACGTCCATTTTCTGCCATTGGGGTATCATTTGAGCGACTTTTTCACACCGATGCATAGGTGCATTATCTAAGACAACTACAGTGCGGCACTTTCTGGTTTCAACAAAGTTTTGCATACAAGCAATAAAGGTATCACTGTTAACACTGCCCTGAGTTGTATAAGCAACCAAGTCGTTTTTTGACTTCGGTTTGGCACTCATAAAACCGAGCACGTTGAGCCGTTTCCCACCCTGGCAAGGCAATGTGATTGTTTCACCCCGACTTTGCCAAGCATAAGGCACGTAAGGCGTAAGAGAAAAACCACTCTCATCGAAATAATAAAGATCGATTGAACCCTTGCTTTCTGCACTTTTTAGTAACTCAAGCTCTTCTCTTTTTTTTCGAGAATTTCAGGCTCTTCTTGCTTAGGCAGGCCACGTTTTACACGTCGCCAAGTCAGGCCTTGCTTTTTGAGAAAGCGTTTGATCGTCCAGCGACTCACAGAAACCTCAAAATGTTGTGCCACTTTGTGGATCAGATAATCAAGATTTTGAGGACGTTCTTTGATCCAAACTAAGAGAGCTGATTGGTGTTCCACATTGAGCTTGAATTTGCCACCTCGACCAGATTTATCATATAAGCCTACAAGACTATTGGCTTCAAAGGCATCGAACCAATTGTGGATCGTATTGCGATGCACATCAAAAAATTGTGATAATTGAGACACTGTTTGCCCCTGACTGCTCAATAATAAGCTGAAGGCACGGTCTCTTACCGATGATTTTAGGCTTTGGCGGCGGATGCGACTTAGCATCTCATATTGTATGGGATTCAGTTGGATATAGCGCATTCTGACAATATAAGAAAATCGCACAATTTATCATGCTCTATTACTTATCTTTAAGATAGCTCCAGACTTTTATTTTGCAAATTGATATTTTTTGCTTTGTTTGAATTATTTAGGAGGTGACCGAAGTGGAAGACTTGCGTTTTGACGGATCTGATTCTGCTGGGGCGTTGGTGTTTTTTCGAGAAAACCGTGTAAAGATGAAAGTGCTGCGTCGGGTATTGGTACAGGATGGTACAACAACGGTGGTAGATATCAATGGTCGTCAAATGACGTTGGTAGGTTTGGGGTTGGGAGACGCAGAATTGGTAGCATTGTTAAAACTGGCAGGTGCGTCTTATAACCCAGCAACCGTTCACAGCCCGTCTACAGGAACAGATACAACGAAGGTGTTTGAGATTATAAAAAGCGATCCTTGGGGGCATGATCGGGTCGCATAAAAAAACCCGCTCTATTTGCAGCTATTGCAAATAGAGCGGGTTTTTTTTAAAGAGGTGATTTATTCAGGTTTTTCTTCAGGATGTTTTTGACCTTGGTGGCAGGTGTTGCAACTGATGCGGGCGGGATTGTCTTTGCTGCCGAGGTCTTTGAGATGTTTGGTATTAATTTCTCGTGTCATTGTCATCATTGTGCGGGCAACTACCTTGTGTTTGTTTTCATTTGAAGCAAAATCAAATGTCGAAAGCGGTTGGCCTTCTTCACCTTTGTGGCAGAAATAACATTTTACGCCCAGTGCTTTGTTGAAGCCTCTCATGCGTTGCATCAATTGGCGCTTTTGGATGTCTTTGGGCAAGAGCTTGAGGTTGGTGTAGGTTTCGGGGATTTGTGCAAAACTGGCCGTGGCGACCAAAGAGCCGATTGTAACAGCGAGTAAAATTGGGAGCAGTCGGTTCATGAAACGTCCTTTCTATATGGGGTCACTGTGAAAGCGGTTTGACGGTAAAAAACAAAAAGAAGTTCCTATTGATCATTTGTTTGAGAAAAAGATCGGTTACTTTTTTTGATGTTTATTAAGCCATTCGAGTTGATCGGTTTCTGGGAAGGGGACAATAGGATTGGATATTGGGCCAATGTCTTCGAAGGTCATTGTCACGGTGTCGCCCACTAAAAGGCCGCTTTCAAGATCATTTTCGGCAAAAACAATGGGTGTGCCCCAATAAAAGACTAATAATGTGTTGGGTTCGAGTGGTATGCGTGAAAAGAGCGATTTTTCGAGGTGGTATAATCCGTCGGGCGTATTGAGGTGGTCTTGGCCGGTGTAACCCTCTTTATAACCGACACGCTCTCCTTTGCGCAAAACCTCACAAGAGACTTTGACGCTGCTGTCGTTAAATTCCGATTCTGTGACCAAGAGGGGCCCGAGGCTTGCGCAGCCGTAGGCCCAGTTTTTGGCTTGAGGTAAGTTGAGCGGATTTTCGGCTTCAATGCCGTTGTCGGTGTAGTCGTTGCCCCCCGTGTAACCGAGGCGTTCAATTTGTCCCTCAAAGTTGAGACCGTAAACACTTACGAGTTCTGTTTCGGGTACAAGCCTTCGGGTGTCATTGGGGTGTGAAATGCCTCCCCCGTGGCCCATGAGATGGGCTGAGTCGCTTTTGGAAAAAAGTTCGGGAATGCCGCCTGCTGCACATTCTCGATATTTTTGGTCATATACATTGACTGCGCCGCCCGTGGCCTGTTTGGCCTCAATTTCACGTAGTTTGGCACTGTCTTCGTGAGTAACGCCTGCAAGCCAAACAAGCAATTGATGAGGTGCATTGTCGGGCGCTGTGACTGGACTGATGAGGTGGGGTTGTTCGGGGTCTAATGTATTGGAGAGCAAGTCGTTGAGAGAGAGACGTGGTGCGTCGCTGGTGTTGATGTTTTCTACTGTGGTTTCCAGGCCATTTGTGTTGCCACCGTGATTGTAATACAGATCGAATAAAGACGCTGGATGGGGTGCGCACGCGGTTAAGTCGGTGACGGTGTCGCCTTCAGCTAGACCAAGCCGAGGGCCGTTTGTGGGGTGAATAAACTGTAAAAGTCTCATGTAAAGATCCTTTGGATAAAATCAAATTGGATACTGGTTGGTGATGTATCTGCTTTAAGCTGCTTTTAGAATAGTGATATTTATAGGATGTGTAAAGCACGATTTGTTGATATTCTGAAACTTTAATAAAATTTGTTTATGTAGGCGGAGTATGGTTTTTGCAGGCAGGAGAACTAAAAAGTATCGTAGAACATACTCGCTATTTGGTGCATTTATTGATATTATTAGGTGCGTAAAATTTCAAAAATGGATTATATAGGCGAATATAAAATTTGAGGGCAATGTTATGGCAATGGCATTGATTACTGGTGCTTCAAGTGGCATTGGTTTGGAATTGGCTCGGATATTTGCGGCAGATGGGGTGGATGTGATTTTGTCGGCGCGGTCTGAGGATAAGTTGCAGGCTCTGGCAAGGGAGTTGGTGGTTCAACATTCTGTGAAGGCTGAGGTGGTGGTGAGCGATTTGTCGGTGCAGGATTCAGCGAAAACTTTGTATGAAGCGATTAAAGAAAAGGGTTGGGAAGTGGACTATCTGGTGAACAATGCGGGGTTTGGTGTTTTTGGGGAATTTGCAGAAACAAAGTGGGAAGATGAAGCGGCGATGTTGAATGTGAATGTTGTTGCACTCACGCACTTAACCAAATTATTTATGCCCTATTTTATTCAAAGAAGGTCGGGGCGAATTATGAATGTGGCGTCAACTGCGTCGTTTCAACCGGGGCCATTGATGGCGGCTTATTTTGCAAGCAAAGCCTATGTGTTGTCGTTTTCGGAGGCGATATCCAATGAACTGAAGGGGACGGGCGTCACGGTGACTGCATTGTGCCCTGGAGCAACGGAGACGGGGTTTCAGAGTGCGGCAGGTGCAACTGGGTCACGGCTGTTTGAGACGCGCAAGTTACCTACGGGTGCGGATGTGGCAAAGTATGGGTATAAAGCAATGCAAAAAGGCAAACGCGTGGCCGTTCACGGTGTCATTAATAAAGTATTGGCGCAAAGCAATCGATTTGCGCCGCGCAGTTTGTCAATGGCCATCACACGCATGTTGATTGCGAGAGATTAAGATTGGCCTTTTGGATTTTACGCAAGTTCGAAACGGTCGAGTTGGAGGCGGTCTGCATAATCTGGTGACAAACGAATAGGTGGGCCAGTTCATCGAGTGAGTCTTGTGCGGCTTGTGTGGTGATGCTGTGTTGTGCAACGCCTACGAGAATGGCTCGTTTGATGTTCTTTGCATCTATAATGTGCTCCATGGTTGGCCTCCTTTTCTAAATAATAGGTAAAGGTTTATGAGATTGCAAATCTTGAATTGTGCAAGTGCCATCATTTGTTTGATGACTTACTGCGATATTCTCACCCTCTTTAATTTGAAATGTGTGCTATGATAAATCGATTTTTAGTTCTTGTCTGTTTGGTCGGTGTTACTGGATGTTTGGCGTCGGATCCTATGCAAGAAGGCACTGGGTTTTCCGATCGGCAAGGTATGCAAAAGATAAAACGGCAAGAGACACGTGCCCCTCGAGAAATTGATCGCAGTATTTTGACTGCGAGATCTTTTCAAGAGGCACCTTTGTTGGCTCAACAGGTTGCCAAGGGTAGCTTGCCACCCATATCTGAGCGTTTGCCCGATAACCCTTTGGTGATTGTACCTGTAGATACGATTGGTCAGTATGGCGGTATTATTCGTCGGGCACTCACGGGTGATATTGTGCAAACGGCTGGACCTTCCAAGACCTTGAATGAAAACCTGATGGGTTTTTCTCGCCCTTTGCCCGACAGCATTGTTTTGGGTCTGGCAGAAAAATATGAATTTTTAGATAATGGACGCACGGCTTTGTTTTATTTGCGCAAAGGTGTGAAATGGTCCGACGGGCACCCTTTTACGGTAGATGATATTTTGTTTTGGTATTATGACATGACATTTGATGATGATGCCCGCAACAATCCTTTTCCTCCGGCTGGGTGGGTTGTTGACGATGAACCGATGCGTTTTGAGAAGGTGGATGATTATACGTTAAAGATTGTTTCTCCCAAACCCTTGGGACGTGTGTTGCCTGAGCTTTGTCGAGAATTGATTGCGGCCCCCAAACATGTGCTGGCCCCTTTGCACCCTAAATACAATGCCAATGCAACTTATGAATCTTTTCGTGATAGTACGACAAATGGAATGCGCATTTTAAAACCGGGTATTCCGCGTTTGTCGGCTTGGGTGCCGGTGGAATGGATACGCGGGCAGCGTATTATTTATGAACGCAATCCGTATTATTGGAAAGTCGATACGGCAGGCAAGCAGTTACCCTATGCAGATTCTTTGGCGTTTAATATCATTCAAGATACGCAGGTAATTTTGCTTCGATTTATGAATGGTGAGTTGGATTTGTTCGGGCGTTATACACGGGTTGATATGTTGCCCACATTAAAAAGTGAAGAACGAAAAGGGAAGTTCGAAGTGCGTATTACTGGCCCCGGACGCGGGCCTGCGTATCATGTGAATTGGGATTGTAAAAAATTGGGTTTGCGTGAAGCGTTTAGAAATAAAAAGGTGCGAATGGCTTTGTCGCATGCGATTAATCGGGAAGAGATTAACGAGATTGTGTTTCATGGGTTGCTTGATGCGGCCGGTTTTTCGTTTGGGCCGGTGAGTCCTTTTTTTGATGAAAAGATGTATCGGATGTATTCGACTTTTGATCCGAATTTGGCAAGTCGCTTATTGGACGAGGCAGGGTATCGAGATTCTGATGGGGATGGATTTCGAGAACTCAAAGATGGGACCCTGTTTGAGTTGACTTTGGATTACGTGAGTCCGGGCGGTTTGTTTTCTGACCAAGCGGTGAGCGAGTTGGTTTCAGCACACTGGGAAGCGGTGGGCATTAAGGTGCATTTGAATGGCGCATTGCGCGATATCATTGTTCCGCGTCGATATAACAATGAATACGATGTACATTATTGGGGTTTGGAAGGGCCCAATGATCCATTGTTTTATGCAATTGGCTGGGGCATTATGGCAAAGAATGTGCCCTATTGGCACCAAAATTCATTTGAAGAAGGCCCCGATTGGTTGTGGGAAGTGACAAAGAATTTGAAACTGGCAATGACCACGGTAGATACGAGTTTGTTGCGAGGGTATATGACAAAGGCGCGTGATTTACACAGTGAAAATGTGCCGATCATTGCCTTAGGGTCTATGTATAATGTGTGGGGTGCCAGCACGCGTTTGGGCAATGTGCCACGTGAAAATATTGGGGACAATGCATTTTTAGGGTGGAGCCGACCGGTGTTTCACGAACAGATTTATGTGAAGCCAGAAAAATAGAAAGTTCACCATTGACTTTTTCCGAGTAATCATATAATCATATTTGGCATATGACTTTTTCTTTGTTACGCATTATGTGCGTGAATTTGACTAGGTATCTGGTTTGAAAATGGAGGTGTGGTAAACATGAATGTCATGACGTGTAATATTCGGTGTTATGGGGGAAATGATGGCGACGATCATTGGCCACATCGCAAAGATTTTTGTGCAGAGGTGATTCAGTCGCGCAAACCAGATCTGATTTGTTTTCAAGAGATGTGGGCCGAGCAATTTGTCGATTTAAAACCTATGTTTCCCGAATTCGATTCTTACGGCATGATTGATGAACCTCAGACCTTTTATCCGATGAATACAATATTTTATCGACGAGACGCGTTTGACTATTATTCGGCGGGGGGATATTGGTTGTCAGAGACACCCCACGTGACAGGGTCTAAATCTTGGGACAGTGCATGTGTGCGGCTGGCAAATTGGTTGCGGTTGCGTGATCGAACTTCGGGCAAAGAATTTCGGGTGATCAATACGCACTTGGATCACAAAGGGCAAGTGGCGCGTGAAAATCAGGCCCGGATTATTTGTGAAGATGCCGTGGCTTATCCGGATGACTATCCACAGATTTTAACAGGCGATTTAAATTGTGATGCACACAATGCGGCGATTGGTGTGTTGAGAGATCGAGGCTGGACGGATACATATGGAGCTGTGCATGGCACAGAAACACCGGGTTTCACATATCACGCATTTGATGGCCCCGATTATGCAGAAAAGTCAAATGTAGACAAGATGGATTGGGTGTTTGCAAGAGGGGCTGTGGATGTGAAGCAGGCTGAAATTATAGACGATGAACGGGATG
>JABIFK010000381.1 GCA_018650745.1 Candidatus Latescibacterota bacterium
ATTGCCAAACAAACAAAAGCCCATCGCACGATCAAATTCGGCATGATGCCCCGGTGGACGTACTGCACAAAACACACGATCGGCCCGATTCTCCATCACTGCATCAACGGCTTCAAAGGTAGCCCCCACACCCAACCGGGCAATATCAAAAGACCGGGGACATAACATGGTCTCAAAATCTTCCATATAGTCCAGCCCACGTTCGCAACGCGATTTGACATTGGCCACATGAGCGGGATCGTGCACCATATTTAACCAGCGCTCATCTGCGTGGCGTGGTTCAAAAGCCATTAAATCGGCACGCAAACCCGTTTCATCCAAACGCTCGTGAATGGCCCGCAAACGCTCAGGACGTTCAGGATGGCTTCCACCCGTATCATGTGCCAAATAATCATCGTGCCCAATCAACCCCACCGTTGCCATAACCACTCCTCTTTCTTACTGCTTCTGAAACACGGTACCAAACTTCTCGGGATCTGGCATCTCTGTTGCATCAAAAGATCGTGCATTTACATAATCAGTCAAATCGACAAATGCCGAGTCTTTTTCACTCGATTCATAACTCGCCATCAATACCGCCATTGTATCCCACGCCATCAGCGCACCCGATTGAGGATATCGATCGGCTTCCAAAACACAATCTACGGCATCGTTCATCTCATTCACATATCCATGCGCATGAAATTGATTGGGCATTGGAAACGATGTACCTTGCGGTGTCGGTAACTTTTCGCGCAACAAAATATCACCTGCGGCATCGGCATTCGGCAAAAACAACTCATTACCAGAAGTCGGGTTCACACGAATATCATATTGTGCAAAATCACTGATCAAATACAACTCATTCTTAATGCCACTGATACTTAAATCATATCCAAACACATCGGCCACAGACTCATCTTCGAACACAATTGTAATTCGACCAAAGTCATCCACATTTTGCATCACACGAAAATGTTCACCAGCCGACTCGGGCTGGTTCTTGAGTATTTGCAAAGCAGCAGCAGATATCTTCTTCGGGCGAATGGGTTTGCCAGTGGCCAAAATACCTTCTACTTGCTTTAAATACAAAATAGGGCCCAAAGGATGACATGCTTTGTTAAATAACGCGCCTCCACCCGATAAAGACGGCGTATCATATGCAGGTGCATGTGAACCCTGATGCGCACAAATGCCACGCTGATACAAAATGCGGCCCTTGTCTACCTTGCGCGCCTCCATCATCAACTCCACCATCCCCTTCACGCCATCAAAATACACAAAATCTTCGGCATATAGCAGCTTGGAGCCACAGCGCTTGATGGTATCTAATACCTGAGCCAAATAGGCCATCGTTTCATGTTTTTTGGTCTCCCCATCCGCCTCACGCCCTTCTGGATACCCAGGCCAAATCACAGGGGGTTTCTCAAGCACAATCACCTTCGCACCCGCTTCTGCTGCTTCCATTGCATATTGCCCATGTGCATAATTGGCACATGCAATATTATCAATATCAGGAGAAATCTGCGCAACCATCTCCTGATGGTTTTCAAATGCGCCACCAATACCGTGCTTTGCTGCAAATTTTTCTGCATTTTCCAAGTGCCCAGAGCACACACCTGCCAAATCGATGTCCACACCATTTTTATGCGGAATCATGCCATACACTTGCGTTGTATAGTCACCGGCAAAGCCAGTGCCATTAATCGTTACCTTCACAGATCTATCAGCCATAACGTCCTTTCCATCTTTTAAGATATACCCCAATACCAAACGTTGTAAACTACATAGGTTCTACACAAAGGCAAGCAAAAAACACGCAAATCAGAAATGACATAGTGTTATAGCATATATTAAATTGACTTACCACAAAAAGCACGTTAAAATATGGCATCCAGAAACACAAGTTTAACAATTTACATGGTGCCATACTGCTACATTTTAACTTGGGAGGGTTTAAGTGGCCGAAGAAATGGACAACACAGATCAAGCTGAAAATGTATCGGGGTCTATACTTGAGTTGGAATCTTCACTACCCGACGCAGAACCTGAACGCATCGGATTTGGTAAACGGTTAGGTGCATTGATACTCGACGGTATTTTTACAGCCATCTCTGCAGGCGTAATTGGATATGCGCTGAAAGACCTTTTTGTAGGCCTTGCTCCGGCAGATCCTGATCTGGGTGAAATGGGCGGCCTGTATGTCGCTATCACAGGAGCCGCCGGCATTTGTGCGGTTCTTTATGGGCTCATTGAAGGATTTACGGGCGCATCACCAGGCAAAATGATACTCGCCATCAAAATCGGCACAGAAAACAGTATGTCAGCAAATACCAATACGCTTCTCACACGTTATGCCATCAAAACCAGCGCGTCCATTGTTTCTCTTGTCGGTATCATTCTCGGCGTTGAAATTTTGAGCTCGTTGAGCGTTGTTGCCAGTGTCATTATCACCATTGGCTGTTTCTTTGCCCTTGGCGCAGCTAAACAAGCCCTGCATGATAAAATTGCCCACACAGCCGTCTACCCTGAAGAAACAATACCCTAAACAATCTATAAGACACAAAAAAGCCAGGTCCTTTGACCTGGCTTTTTTATTGCTATCCATTCAGTCACATAGCATTATTCATCACACTCACAATACTCTTCTTGAAGGTATTTACGCGTCTGCTCGTGTTGTGGGTTGTTGAATAATAATGCTTTGGCACCTTGCTCTATCACTTTGCCATCACACATAAAAACCAAGTGATCGGCAACACGTCGTGCCTGTTGAATATTATGTGTCACCAAAATCAAGGTATATTCCTGTTTCAAAGTTACCATCAAGTCTTCAATGGCCCGAGCCGAAACCGGGTCCAATGACGACGTCGGCTCATCCAATAAAA
>JABIFK010000273.1 GCA_018650745.1 Candidatus Latescibacterota bacterium
AAAGAAGCACCCTGGCGTGGGATAGATGAGTTGTGTGTCGGCATCTTTTTCGAGTTGGGGCCAGGCTTCGTTGTGGGCAACTTGCATGAGGCGTACGTAATGCTCGTTGATGTAGGCACTGCGTGTGATGCGTGATTGGCCGTGAGAACTGGCACGGTCGTGACCGTGATCGAAGCGCTCAATTAGACCTATGTTTTGAATGCCCAATTTAGAGAGGTGGTAACAGGTGGCCAAGCCGTTGATGCCTGCACCAATTGTAAGTATTTCGTATGTTTTGTTCATGATAGTAGATGATCCTGCAGAACAAATAATGGATGTAAAACACAGTCCCGTCATTGCGGGCGATGCAATATAGGCAAACCCTGTTTGTATATCCAGTGGGAATTTGTGCTGTTGTGACGCATCGGCATTGATTCGTCTGACATATTGGCAGGCTTGCTTGGCAGTTGTTTTTTTTGACAAATGTTCATGTAATTATCATATTGTATTTTATGGAATTACACTTTTGGAACATTGAGGCACGCATGTTGCGATATGAGAGACCATCATTGAATCTTATGGCGAATGTATTTTTGACACAGGAGTGTTCTTATGGCCAAACAAGACAAACCCTTGGGTAGCGTAAGCGCAATTGAAACATATAGTATTCCTTCTGAGTTGCCGATAGTGGTGAGTTCAGAAGTGGTGATCTATCCGTTGATGGCAGCACCTTTGTTGTTAGAAGACGAGGGAGGCGCCAAGGCGATAGAAGCAGCGGTTGAAGCCGGGCACAAGGTTGTGGCTATTTTTGGGCAATTGGCAACGGCAGAACCTGTAGATAAAGAGATTCAACAAGAGCATTTGTACCCTGTTGGGACGGCCATGTATGTTGCCCGTGCGGCACGAACGTCGGATGGGCGCTTGCAAGTATTGGCACAAGGGATGGGGCGTGTGGGGTTAGAAGATATTTTGCAGTCCAACCCATTTCCGATAGCACGTGTAAAAAAGCTCCAGACAGTGGTCAAAAATGGCGTAGAGCTTGAAGCTCTTGGTCGCAACGTATTTGGACAGTTTAAAAAAGCAGTGGCATTGGCTCCAAATGTTCCCAAAGAAATTATTGGCGCGTTAGATGCATTGCCTGATATGGACTATAAGGCCGATTTTATTGCTTCTCAATTGAATGTGGGTTTCGAAGATCAGCAGAAGGTTTTGGGTGAATTGGATTTGTTCCGTCGCTTGCAAACCATTAATCAGTTCTTGAATTATGAAGTTGAAATTTTGGAAATGCGCCAAAAGATACATTCTGAGGCTGCAGGATCGATGGAAGATGCACAACGTGAATACTTTTTGCGCCAACAACTCAAGGCGATTCAGGATGAGTTGGGAGATGGTTTTGATGTTGACGATGATGTTGAAGAGTTACGCGAAAAGATTGAATCGGCGGGTCTGCCTGATGAGGCCAAAAAAGAAGCAGATCGCGAACTCAAACGCATGGCTCGTATGTCTGAGGCTTCACCCGAATATTCGGTGTCGCGCACGTATTTGGATTGGATGGCGGAACTCCCGTGGCAAAAAAAGACAGTAGACCGATTGGATGTGAAAAAAGCCGAGCGCATTTTGGATGCGGATCATTATGGTTTGGAGAAACCCAAAGACCGAATTTTGGAATATCTGTCCGTACAAAATTTGAAGAAAGATATGCGTGGGCCTATTTTACTTTTGGCAGGGCCTCCCGGCACAGGGAAGACGTCGCTCGGGCGCTCGGTTGCGCGTGCTTTGGGGCGTGAATTTGTGCGTATGTCTTTGGGCGGGATACGCGATGAATCAGAAATTCGTGGGCATCGTCGAACATATGTTGGGTCATTGCCTGGGCGCATTATTCAAGGATTGCGTCGGGCGGGTACCAAGAACCCTGTTATGATGTTGGATGAAATTGATAAGTTGGGTGCCGATTTTCGAGGTGACCCTTCGGCGGCATTGTTAGAAGTTTTAGATCCTGAGCAAAACAACAGTTTTGTCGACCATTATTTGGATGTGCCTTTTGATTTGTCAGAAGTGTTATTTGTTGCAACAGCCAATTCATTACACACCATTCCGCCTGCCTTGATGGATCGTATGGAGGTTTTGGAAGTTTCGGGTTATACTGAAGCGGAGAAATTGGAAATTGCCCGTAAGTATTTGGTGAAGCGCCAAGTATCTGAGCACGGATTAACGGCTAAGAAATTGTCGTTTGATAAGGCCGCTATTTTAGAGATCATTCAATACTACACACGCGAGGCCGGTTTGCGCAATTTGGAACGCGAAATTGGAACCGTTACGCGTAAAGTGGCACGCAAGTTTGCACAGGGTAGGCGTCGTAAGGTGCGTGTTCAGCAGAAAGATGTGGCTGAATATTTGGGTGCGCGTAGACACCGCCATGAAGTAGCAGAAGAAGAACACGAAGTGGGCGTGGCAGCTGGTTTGGCCTGGACACCTGTGGGTGGCGATGTGTTGTTTGTGGAGGCGTCGGTATTGCCGGGTAAAGGTGGGCTCAAATTAACGGGGCAGGTGGGTGATGTGATGAAAGAGTCTGCACAAGCTGCGATGACGTATGTGCGGTCTCGGTGGGATTCGTTAGGGTTGGATGAGAACTTTAATGAGAAGAAAGAAGTTCACATTCATGTGCCTGCGGGTGCGGTGCCCAAAGATGGACCATCGGCGGGTATTACAATGACCACTGTTTTGGCATCGGTGTTTACCAATCGACCCATTCGCAAAGATGTGGCAATGACTGGTGAAGTGACCTTGCGTGGCAAAGTGATGCCAATTGGTGGGGTGCGCGATAAGGTTTTGGCAGCACACCGAGCGGGTGTGAAGACGGTGATTTTACCCGAAGACAACCGCAATGATGTGAGCGAAATTCCCGATTCGGTAAGGAAAGGTCTACGATTGGTCTTTGTATCACATATGGATCAGGTGTTGGATAAGGCTTTGTTTAAACGTCCAAAGAAACCGCGGCTTGTTCCGGTATTGAGTGCCAATTAGATCGCGACCACCAAGAGGCACAGAAAAAACGAAATGAGGAAGGGTAAGGAACCCAGCCTCTTAATTTCCCATTAAAACAAAAAGCCGACGCGATTGCGTCGGCTTTTTGTTTTATGAAACGCGTTTTTGAATATGGGGTTGGATCTCGTCATATTCGGGAAAACGTTTTTCTTGTAGTTTGGAGAAAACGAGTTCGCCATCTACGGTGACTTCAAACCGCCCCCCGCTTGATGGATGGAGGGTCATGGCTTCAACATCTTGCTTGAACTCATTTATAATCTTGTCCGTCATACTGACGGCTTGTTTTTCATAACCTCAAGAAGAGCAGTATTCAATTTCTACTTTTGCCATTTGAGTCTCCTTATTAATTGTGTAAATCCCATCACACGGTGCGATGGGTTATAAAACCGTTTGTCTAAAAAATGCGGATGTATTTTTGGGTAGAAAGTTTGCGAGGTGTTCTAGGTCAAGTGTGGTGCCCAGTTCCTCTGCGGCGTGACAGATGTTGTGCCAATATTCGGCATACGTGTTTCCGGCCAATGTCTGATCGGTTTGGATGCTAAATGCATCGGCCTGTTCTCGGTCGCGCGAGAAGGGGTAACCGCCCGTGCGGAAGAAGTCACCTACATAATCATAGTGTTCTTGGCATCGTTTGTCAAAGTGATCATGTGTCGATGGGGTTGCCAATTGCTCTGTTGCACGAATGAGGTGATAACCAAAATAGGCCATGGCAGGGTTTGATATGCGCATTTTATTTTGTTTGGCATTGTTGCCATGCACACTGCGAATGACTGGACCCGGCCAATAGATCTCCTTGCGAGGTCGTTCTGTGCGGCGGTTGTAACCAAAACCATCTAATATGAAACCACTTGTGGAACGGATGGTGAGGGGCAGACGCTTCAAGGAAAATCGGTCTTCTTGACGGGCAACGGCTTCGGAAGTGAAGGCGGGAATGCCAAAAAGGGCACTGTAAGCATAACAAAAGGCGGCATAAGCACGCGGCATAGGTAGCCAAAAGAGATCGCCCATATCGCGTGCAAAAGTTTCACGCTCGGGTTCAAGAAAAAACAGTTCGGGAGATCGGGCATCTTGCACACGGGGTTTTTGAGTGTCAAAGGTGTCTACAAGGTGGTTAACTTTGGTCAATGCATCGTTTTGGCTGGATGAGGTCAAGGTAGAATTACTCCAGAAGAAAGGAATATATAAATGTATTTCTAGTATATAATATATGAACAGATTGTCAATTGACGATGGGTTTTGTGCTTGACGGGATTTATTTGTGCACTTAGATTTTCTAAATCTGTGTAATATATTGAAAAATAAAAGAAAGAGGGCCAGTGTGGGCGATGCAAAACAAGCATATGACGCATTAATTACGGAAGTGAAACAGATTGCCACTTTGGGGTCTTGTGCCAATGTGTTGGGTTGGGATGAGCAAACCTATATGCCCAAGGGCGGTGTGAAACACCGGAGTGAACAATTGGCATTGTTGGCCGGTTTGACCCATGAGCGCTTTACCTGCACGCAAATAGGAGACTGGTTGGCTGAGGTTGAGGGCAGTGATTTGGTGTCTGATCGACTGTCTGTTGAAGCTGTAAATGTGCGTGAACTGCGCCAATCTTATGATCGTGAGACAAAATTGCCCAAAGATTTGGTGCAAGAACTGGCGCGCATGACCACAATTGGTCAACAAGCTTGGGCAGAGGCACGTTCTGACTCAGACTTTGCGGCATTTCAGCCGCATTTGGAAAAGATATTGGATTTAAAGAAGAAGGAAGCTGCTGCATTAGGCGTTGGTAAAACACCCTACGATGCCTTGTTGGATGAGTATGAGCCTGGTGAGACGACAGATAATTTGACAAACGTTTTTTCCGCTTTGCGAAATGAACTGGTTGAATTGGTTGGGGCCATTGTTGATTCGGGAAATAAACCCAATATGGACATCGTGAAGCGGCTTTATCCGAAAGACAAACAAGCCGAATTTGGTCAAATGGTGGCCTCACAAATAGGTTTTGATTTTGACTGTGGCCGTTTGGATGAGACTGCGCACCCCTTTTGCAGTGGTTTTGGGCCAGGGGATACGCGGCTGACAACACGATATGATGAGCATTATTTTCCACAAGCTTTGTTTGGCACAATGCACGAAGCAGGGCATGGCATTTATGATCAGGGCTTAAATGCCGATTATTATGGTACCCCTATGGGCAATTCGGTTTCTTTGGGCATCCATGAATCTCAATCTCGTATGTGGGAGAACTTTGTTGGGCGCAGCAATGCCTTTTGGACACATTTCTTTCCCAAAGCACAAACGACCTTTCCCGATGCGCTTGGGCAGGTTTCTCAAGATGATTTCTATTTTGCCGTCAATAATGTGGAGGCATCCTTTATTCGGGTTGAGGCTGATGAGGTGACTTACAATTTGCATATCTTGCTTCGGTTTGAAATGGAACAAGCTTTGATGAATGGGGGGTTGAATGTGGCAGATGTGCCAGGTGTTTGGAACGAGACATTTGAAAAATACTTTGGCATAACCCCGCCAGATGATGCCCATGGTTGCTTGCAAGATATTCATTGGAGTTTTGGTGGCATTGGTTATTTCCCGACTTACACGTTGGGTAATTTGTATGCAGCACAACTGTTTGAGCAAGCACGTGACGATGTAGGTGATTTGGATGCGCAATTTGCGGCAGGTGAATTTTTGCCACTAAAAAGTTGGCTTAATGAAAAAATTCACAAACCCGGGCAGAAATACCGTGCAAGTGAATTGGTGGACGTCGTGACTGGCAAACCCTTGAGTCATGCGCCTCTTATTCGGCATTTGAAGACAAAGTTTGGTTCATTGTATGGGATAGGTTAAAGACTGTCACACGTCGCAGGTCTGAAAGTTTCAAATCAGAAACAAAACCTGCTCTATGGGATGTGTTTTGTATTTTTGACCTGTGACATGCAGGCTTTCGACCGATTTTCGTAGCCTTCGATTGATTTTTCTCCCGAAAGGTTTTCAGTGGCACCCATTCCAATTGTTTTTGATACGGATCCTGGTGTAGATGATGCATTGGCTTTGATGCTGGCATTGGCTTCTCCTGAGCTGGATGTGATGGGGGTGTGCACTGTTAATGGGAACGTGTCCCTAGATATTTGTACTCGCAATGCATTGGGGTTGTTGCAACTCTTAGAAAGAAATGATGTGCCGGTTTATCGTGGGGCAGATCAGCCATTGGTGCGCGAACCTGTTTATGCAACAGAGGTTCATGGTAAAGAAGGTATGGGAGCGGCAGTATTGCCTGTATCGCATGTTGCTGCAAAAGAAAATGCGGCTGCATTTTTGGTCGAGCAATTGACACAACGCCCAGAAGAAGTGACCGTGATCGCTGTTGGGCCGTTGACCAATTTGGCTTTGGCCGAAAAAATAATGCCAGGTGTGTTGGCCAAGGCCAAACGTGTCGTTGCGATGGGGGGCGCTGTTGTTGCACCAGGCAATGCGTCGGCCACTGCTGAGTTCAACTTTTACGCAGATCCTCATGCGGCACAAGATGTGATTCGGTCTGGTGCAAAGCTGACGTTGGTTCCCTTGGACGCAACACAGCAGGTGGGTTTGGCTGAAGCCGTGATTCGAGAAAAGATCGTGCCATTAGATACCCCAATGGCAAAGTTTGTTGTGGATGCTGTTGCAAATGTTTTGGCCTACGGTGAACAATTGGGGCGTGATACTGTGGTATATCTTCATGATCCGCTGGCTGTTGGTGTGGCGATTGCGCCTTCGATGTTTGATTGTCTTCAATTTAGCTTGGATGTTGAAACTGTAGGAGATTTGACGATGGGGCAGTTGGTTTCAGATCGTCGACAAGCCCCGGTTGGAGGCCGATTGGGGCATACTGTAAATTGCGTGATGGGTGTGCAGGCAGATCGGTTTTTAAATTTGTTTTTAGAACGCACTTTAAACCTTCAGGCCGAGTAACGCTATGTTTAATTCCTTATTTGTATATACCATTATTGGGCTTATCATTTTCATCGGTCTTGGCGGGGCTGGTTATCGGCTGTGGTTTCGCCGGAGTACACAATTGGTCCAATTGGCTCCTAATGCAACTGTGTCTTTGGGGATCTTTGGCACCTTTGTTGGTGTGTATATCGGGTTAAAGGGGTTTGATGTTCAGGATATAAGTGCGAGTATCCCTTTGTTATTAGACGGTTTAAAAACAGCATTTATGACTTCTATTTGGGGCATTGCTGTTTCTATTGGCTTGCGGTTGTT
>JABIFK010000690.1 GCA_018650745.1 Candidatus Latescibacterota bacterium
AAACCCGCCACATCCACCTGCTCACAAAACACACACCCCAATGCCTTTGCATCTTCTGCAACCCGACGCGTCAATGCCCAATCGTTTGTCTTGCCATCATAATATTTAAGAACGTTTACCACACCATCTTGTTTCAACGCCGAAAAGTCTTTCTCAAATGCATCTCGATTTACAAACCCCGAACGATATTTATTCTCCCACCCCGCCAACACATCATACAACTTCACCCCCACCCATAACATCCAAGCAGGCCTCGGGCTTGTTTTATAAATCGGCAAAAAAAAGGGGCGCATCTCCACCAAATCGGGATACTGCCGCAACAGTTCCAACCGATCTCGAAGCGCCTCACGTACCAACCCAAACCGCATCGTCTCCAAATACCGCAACCCACCATGAATTAACCGCGACGACTTAGACGATGTCCCACCACCAATCACACCCTTATCCAAGACAAGCACCTTCTGCCCATCCTCAGATAATGCCTGAGCAATCCCACATCCATTAATCCCTGCGCCCAATATAATCACATCGTATGTCAAATCACACCTACCGCAAAAACTCTGGCACCACTTCATTCACCAAAATCTGATCCAATGTCTGCCGCTGTCTCACCAAGTGCACATTCCCTTCCCGATCAATCAAAACCTCAGACGCCTCAGGAAACGAATTATAATTCTTAGACGCCATCCCCGCACAATACGCACCCGCGCCACAAATCACCAACGCATCCCCTACCTTGGCTTCCGTCAACGTGCGTGGCAATAACCCTTCTGGATCATCCGGTGCCGGTGTCAACACATCGCCACTTTCACAACAATGCCCCACCACCAGATATTCACCCATACCACGATCTTCTGCTTCTGCAGGCACCACCACAAGCGGGTGTTGCGCACCATACATACTCGGCCGAACCGTCTCCGTCATGCCACTGTCTATCTTAATAAAAGTATACCCATCTTTTCCCGTATCAACAATGTCCATCGCCGTCGCCACAATCGCCCCAGCATTGGCCACCAAATACGTCCCAGGCTCCACCTCCAATTGTAACTCCCGTCCAGACTTGCCTGCTGTCATCCGAAAAGCCTCTACCACATGAGACCCAATCACCTGCAAATCGGTCGACACCTCACCCTTCATACGTCCCACCTTATACCCACCGCCCAAACTCAGCGTCTTAGTATCAGGAAAACCAACACAAATATCCAAAGACATCAGCGCCACACGCTCCCACACTTCAGGATCACTGCCCGAACCAATGTGCGTATGCATGGCCGTAACTGTCAAATTGTGATCCTGACAAATTTTGTGCACCTCATCAATATGTTCGTGCCAAATCCCAAAACTTGCCGCAGGCCCCCCCACATTGGTACGATTGCTATGCCCAGACCCTGCACCCGGATTAATCCGCACAGAAAGCGACTGCCCCGGAAACAACGCACCAAATGCACGCAATTGATTTAATGAGCACGCATTGAAAATAACGCCCTGCTCAACCAATTCTTTCAAATTGTTAGGTCTCTGTTGCGCCGTCAATTGAATATGACTCGCCGGTACACCAGCGCGCATCGCACGTTCGGCCTCATATCCACTGCTGGCATCAACATGCAAACCGCGTTGCGTCAAAATGCGAATCACCGCCGCATTGGGCAAAGATTTCATCGCATACCGGGCCGTCAAACCAAATGCATTTGGGAAATTCAAAACCGAATCGGCCTGTGCTTCCAACGTTTTTTGATCGTAAACATAAACCGGTGACCCAAACTCACGACGAATCTCACGTACCTGATCAGCATCTAAAAACGAAAGTTGTTCCATCTTCACCTCGTGATCTTTACTTGACATCTGATAACAGAAAAGGAATATTATGGACAAGAAACCTTTTTTGAATTATAAACTTTTAATTTTAAATCGATTATGAACGCAGCCCTATCCCAATTTATTCAAGTTGTCAAACGCATCCCGCTTTTTCAGGGCCTAAAAACAGATCAGGCCTTGGCGATGATTAAAGTGTGCGAACGGCGCAGCCTCCAACCCAGAGAAGTTTTATGTAATTATGGAGAGCCCAGCAAAGAAATGTTTATTTTGCTCTCAGGCGAACTCTCCATTAGAACGGCAGAAAACGTTCAAATTGCTAAAATCAGTCCCATCGCACCCGTTGGAGAAATGGGCATTTTTACAGGAGAACCGCGTTCGGCAACGGTCATGGCCAGTGAAGCATCGTCATTGTTGGTCTTAAGCAAAAACAAACTCGACATGTTCATGCGCCGAAACCCACCCATCGAAATCATCATCTCGCGCAATCTCATCACGACATTATCAGAGCGCCTGCGCAATGCCAACCAGGAAATTGCCCACATCCAACAACTCTTAGCCGATCAAAATGCCAACCCCGAAGACATCTTACCTGAAGATATCTTAGAAGAAGAACCCGAACCATAAAAAAAGGTTCCCATTGGGAACCCCCACTGACCAACTGCCTAAAAAATGTGGTGCGGACGGGGGGACTCGAACCCCCACAGGCAAAAGCCCACTAGATCCTAAATCTAGCGTGTCTACCAATTCCACCACGTCCGCATCAGTGCTGAGCACTAAAAGTAAATATTTGTACTCAACATCGCAAGAAAAAATCATCTTAAAAAAACAAAAGGCGTCGATCAAATTAATGACCGACGCCTTTTCTAAATATTTATAAAACAATATATTTATATTTGATTGTCCATTGCCAATTCCAAGCCCACATCGTTCAGTGCAGTCGGGCGAATACGGCGCTGTTTCAATTGCTGAGTCAGTTCATACAAATATCCTCTAATTTTAGGATCTGTATGCACTTTCTTTTGCAACTTCCAATATAAAACTGCCAATTCTCTATCTTGTGCACTCACCGTATCATTCTCCTGTTGAGATTACTGTTGCACTGTATTTTGATTTATCGGCATATCTCAGACTTCCTTTAACGATTAATCTTCAATTCTTCCAGTCGATCCATAATAGCAAGGCTCACATACACCAAAAATGCCATGCCACCAATCAGCCCAATCACCATCAGCGACGTGCTCAGAACCATAGAAACCACCTTTTTATGTTGTGATATAAATGTGTCGCTCATCTCTATCGCAACGTCCGTGCCACCTCTTCCCCATAAGAATAACACCTTAAAAAACAGGCAATAAAAAACGGCCACACCTTTTGGCATGACCGTTTAAACAGCAAATTTGAATTTTTACACGGAACTTATTTCCGTCTACTTGCGTCACTTAATTGACTTTTGGGAACCCACGTCCTACGATAAACGTTGGGTAAACACATCGTGCTACAATTCTCTAAAGATCAGCTGCCTTTACAGGAAACGTCAACATAAATGTCGTACCAACACCCACTTCACTGATCACGTCAATTGTACCGCCATGATTTTCAATGATGCGCGCACAAATAGCCAAACCAAAACCATGTCCTGTATTTTTGGTTGTAAAACCAGAATCAAAAATACGCATCACAACCTCCTCCGACATCCCCGGCCCATGATCGACAACCACAACAGACACGCGATTCTCATCTTTATTAAATCGGGTTGTGGTTTCAATTTGTCCTTCGCCCATAGCATCGGCGGCATTGGCATATAAATTGATCAATACTTGCTGTATCTGGCCGGGGTCTATGTCTAGCAAGGGCAAATCGGTGCCCAAGTCACGCTCAAATTCGACCTTATGAAAACGACTTTGTCCCTGAATAAACAAAATCAATTTTTCAATCAGCAAATTGATATGAGCCGCTTCGGTTTTAGAACGCAACATGGCCAAATCCATCAAGCCCGAAGCAAACTGTTCCATTTTGGACAATTGCTCAGTAATAGCACCCAAACTGCGCTCAATACGGGCATCCCCTTTCAACTTGGGATTCATTTGCATTAACTCTGCATGCCCCATCAACACCGTAAGGTAATTCTTGAGTTCATGACCAATTTCAGCCGACATTTGGCCAGCCATAGCCAACTTTTCTGCTTGAATAAGGCGCGATTCCAATATCTTACTGTCTGTTATATCACGAAAACCCAACACGGCACCATCAAGGTGAGGGGCAATCGTAATTTCAAAATAAGCCATCGCACCGTTTGCATCAGCATATTCCAATGCCATCGTGGCCATCTCACCAGAAGCAATCACCTGCATCACGGTTTGGCGCACCCCCCCTCCCAATTGGGGGGCCACATCAAACAAATCACAGCCAATCAAATCTTCAGTAGGGGCATTATCAAAAATAGTTCGGCGTTCCGTGAGCTTGTTCCACCCGCCCAAAACAAAATTGCTGTCTAACCACAAGATGCTATCATACAAGCTTTGCACCAAGGTTTCATCTAACCGTCTTACACGCTGGGCAGTGATCTTTGCTACATTTTGCAAAATTTTACGATGCAAATTGGGGTGCGCATCAAAAAATTCATCCAGTGCACCTTGTGAAAATTCATAAACTTCGGCAACACCACCAAAAGCACGCACCGTTGCACTACGCGGTTCTTGATCGACCAAAGACAACTCGCCAAAGCACTCGCCATCACCCAAAGAAGTCAGCACTTCTTGTTGTTGATCGAGTGTGGTTTTTTCAACCCGAACAGTGCCCGAAGCAATCACGTATAGAGCATCGCCAGCATCACCCTCATTCACAATGGGCTGCAGATCTTCAAAAGACCGAGTCGTTGCCAAATCAAAAAACAGTTTTCTGTCTTCCAATGGCAGCCCATCAAGCAGGGCAATTTGTATATCATTAGGGTCCATAAAATGCAATCTCCAAGTCAACGAATATCATAAAAGTATGAACAAAGTCACTAAAAAACAAGCACTGAGGTTCATGTTCCTCATGTTTTTTTGCCCCTTGCCGCTGCTTGCCCAAACACCTCAACCGGTATCTATTCCCACAGACTCGATTACGTTTGATGCCGATCACATCACCTACAACTTCAAAAACGAGCGCATCGATCTCACCGGCAATGCCACTTTAAAATACCGCGATATCACCCTCACAGCAGGTCACATTCTTTACAATCGCAAAACACGTCAAATGACTGCCCA
>JABIFK010000356.1 GCA_018650745.1 Candidatus Latescibacterota bacterium
GTCATACCGTCATCACTTAGAGTCAGATCTTCTGGGTCAACTTCACCACTCAAAGGTCTCGGGAAAATTTCGATATAGGCAAAAACCTCAGTACCATCCGACGCCAGAGGTTGATTTAAAGTCACAGATAAGGTTGTTTGCAAAGATACGTTGACATCACCATTCGTGGGGCTTGATGACACCGCTTGAAGTGTTGGCAATTCTAATGATGTCGTAAAAATGCCAAAGACTTCATTGCCTTCATCAATGGCCGCAAACACCTCATAGAACGTATTGGGCGCCAATGTCATGGTCGCTTTTAATTCCCCTCCCACCACTTCGGTGGTCACATCAACATCCTCACCGCCCTCTTCATCTTCTTCGTCAACCGATTCATAAACATAAATCTCAACCAACTCTTTCGTGGCATCCGTCAATGGCACATCAAATCGCAAACGAATTTCTGCCTCAAGAGGCACAGCAAATGCACGGTTGACTGGCAGCTCACCTTCTGGCGTAACAAAAACACCGTCAGTAATGCGTTCGGCAACCAACTCTCCTGCGGCGCGCAAAACACGAATGGTTCGAGCAAACGCCGTCCCAACATCCGAAGGCAATGCAGTTACCTGAACCCGCGCACCTTTAACGATCACAGCGAGTTCAACGGGATTGCCATCGCGGTCAATCAATCGCGTGTCTTGATTCAACCCAAACGAAACACCCAATGTCAATCGTTTGTTCTCTATATCAACATTGCCCAACTCACCGACAAACAGACCTCTCTCAGAATCAGATGATGGCAATGGAGAACCAGCAGCCTGAAGCCGCACTTCTATAGCAACAGGTGGACGCCCCATCTCTGTTGCCTCTTGGGCCAGAATTACCACCTGATTGCCAATCCCTAAATCGCGTGCAGTTAATGCCCCACCACGGGAACCCACCACGCGTGTATTGGCATTGATGGTAAAAGAAGGCCCCGTTAAGTCTATGCGTCCGCGTCCATCACGCACTTGCACATTTAAAACCACACCCGTCACCTTAGGCGGGGCTTGGTGCCGCAGGGCAACAACCTCAAGCGCCACAACACCCTCATTGCCAGCCAAACCAAAAATTTGAACGACATCTCCGGGCAAAAGGTCATCAATATCTAAAAAGTCACCTTCTGCCGTGTACAATTCGGCTTCAGAAACATCTACCACCACACGTTGATCATCTCGCACGCGAATAAAGAACAAATCATTTTCAGGTTCAACACGCGCAATAGTCACCTCTTCAATAAACACCTCTTCGAAGTCTTCTTCCAGTTGCATGATGAGCCCAGCAACACTTTGCCCTTCCGCAACCACAACCAGATCTTGGAAAACCTCGTCTTCACTTTCGGCCTCTTCATTTATGCCCAAGATTGCAAACAGAGAAATTGGCCCATCAGCTGTAAGAACATCTAATACAACAGCAAGCACATATTCTCCGTCAGATACATAATCCAAAGTAAAATTCAAATCATCATCTAAAGCAGCCAAACGCACTGCTGGCCGGATCAGGTCTCCCAAACCGCCATCGTCTCCACCATCTCCATCATCCCCATCATCTCGACCATCGTCACGCCCGTCACTTTGCTGAGAGTCCGATTGCCCATCTCCTGTTTGCCGCTGCTGCAAAAGTGCCTTTTTCGCGGCACTTTTTATGCGTGCAATCTTTCCTCTTCCACCCTCTTCCTCGCGAAAGTCATCTTCCTCACCAAAAACTTCTAAGAGAATTTTAGGGTCTAACAACAGAGCAATGCCTTCATCCTCTATTTGTGCGTCACCCATATCATCAGGTAACAAAGCAGTACCCGAAACCGTTGCATCAGATAAATCTGTTGTGCCAAAGAAAAAGGTTTGTAAATCATTTACCGACTCGGCTTCTGAATCGCCAATGATCAATTGGTAAGTCTCATTTTCTGGCAAATCGAATGAGGCAGTTAAAGTCAGTCCATCGTCGCTCAATATAGGTTCGCTTGCGACTTCAAAAAGTGAAGGTGGGATACCGATGATCTCAAGATTGCCAAAGTCTGGGTCGCCTTGATCATCAAGTGTCAACTCTAAGGGTTGGTTAAACACAAATACGCCTTCTTGTGTCCCCGAAGGAATGACAGGGTTTTTCACATCCACTTCAACCGTCACACCACCAAAACTCACAGACACCGCAGAAATAGGACCACTTGCTGGAGGTTGTATACCACCATCCCCGCCCCCATTGTCAGGTGGCGGTTGTACTGTCTGAGCAAAATCGGCAGCATCGCCAGGATTGGTCACCGGCAAATTGGGGTCTAAATTGCCATCACCATCTGGATCTCCCAATTCCGTACCATTTGGGACCCCATCTCCATCAGAATCCAATTGGGCCAGTCGTAAATTCCAAACGACCTGTCCACTTCGTCCGGATTCTGTTAGAAAATTATTCTGAACTTCAAGGCCAAAAGCATTCCGTGCGCCTCCGCCACCAGGGTTAACATGGCAATTGGCACAACTCTTAACACTGCCACTTGGCAATTGGCTGACCCGAAAACTACGTGCTTCGCTATTTAATGGCCATCCAGTAACCAATGCAGCCAAAACCATCAATGCACCATATTTTTTCCACCGCAACATAGGAGCCCCTCCTAAAAAGGTGAACAATTAATATCCTAGATCACAAACAACACTGACAAATTAAATCCATTATAACCAAAAGTGAGTGACCTAGGTCACCCCTGGTCTCACAAATATAGCCCTCTCCCGTCCCTCAAGGCAACTCCTATTCTTGCCGACAAGATATGCGTATCAGGATATTTGCTACGAATGGCCCAAATAACATCCAAACCATCACAGTCAGGTAATCCCATGTCGGTGATAACCACATCAGCGGGAAACGATCGTTGCCTCAATAAGCCTTGTTTTCCACTGCCAGCAGCATCAACCACATAAGGTGTATCTTCCAGCACATAACAAATTAACTCACGCATATATACATCATCATCAATTACCAACACACGTATCATATCCCGGGACTCCATAAATTTGAGGTTGTAGAATTGTCACCGGGGGAGATGAGATATCTTAATAATCGACGAAAATTAAAAATGCTTTAATGCTGATTCGTAAAATCTAAAGTACAAGCA
>JABIFK010000422.1 GCA_018650745.1 Candidatus Latescibacterota bacterium
CTAAGCCATCGTCGCGAATGATGAATTCTTCAGCTGTGTCGATGTTGCTGCATTCGGGGTCGAGCAAACGGGCACGAATGCCAAAGGGTTCGTGACGATATCCGTAGACGAGTAAGACTCGATTGTCTGGCAGGCGAATGGGTGTGTAGGGGTGGCCAATGATGTTGCGCTTTTGCCACGCAGACCACGTGTGCCCGTTGTCGGTTGATTCAGCAGTCACAAGGTGGTCGTCGAAATTTGCTGTGCGAATAAAGCAGATGACTTTGCCTGAGGGCGTATTGTAAAAGGCGGGTTCGTGCATGTCTACTTGGTTGTTTTCATCTTGGGCAACGATGGATCTGAATGACCACGCGTCGCCGTTGTCATCTGATGCAAATGTGTAGGCGGCACTGCGAATGTCTTTACGCGGACTGGTGTAGGCGGCGACGAGTATTTCGCCATTGTTTTCGACAGGCAAACCGCGTACTGCACCGCCTAAGAGTGGGCGCTTGCCGGGGATGATGTCGTCTGAATTTGGAATGGCGGGTAGATATTGATGGTTAGACCACGTTTTGCCATTGTCATCTGTGTATCGGGTGAACGCGCCCCACATCAGGTAATTTGATCCGGTGGTTTCGGGCGTGCCGTGAAAGGGTCTTTTGTAGGTGCGGACAGTGTCGGCAAACGGTGGGGGAAAGGGATACCAAGAGAATGCAGAAAGCAGAATGCGGCCTGATGAGAGTTTGATGAGAGAACCGTCTTGGTCTGCGGCTTCTGTGTTGAGGGGGATGGATTCTGGATCGCCGATGGCGTTTAGATTGGCATCTAATCTTATGAGGGCTTGGTGGGATCGGGCTTCGACGTGGATGACTTTATTTTGCAATTCGGATGTGTTGTCCGTTAAGAGATAACGGGGATCAAGAGCGCGACGACAGGAAGTTAATATTTCGCCATTGTCGAGGGTTATAGATGATGGAAATGCGAGATAGTAGAAGGGGTCTTTGTAGAGGGTGATGTCTTGAAGTTTTTTGATCATTTTTTGAAAACCCTTTTTGTTTTTTTATGTTTGCCTTCGGCGACATATTTACTTGTAACGACACAAGAAAGTATGCAAAGAAAGTCGCTCGCTGGCCGCGAGAGGCTTTTCATAGGTTTTTGTGTTTTTATAAGGGTAAACCGCCCGCTCCAGCCCGCGCAGTTCCCACCCCCATCCTCGTGTTTCACACGCCACCCAGCCCCCCCCTTTTCTACCACACCAACTGCACAACGGCCCACCCACCGGGAGGTGGTATTCAGCTATTCAAAATAATTATCGTGTAGAGAGATTGGCCAGACTTTTTTGAGTCTACAATTTGACAATCGCACGTTTGCCTGCCGTTGCGTGAATCGGTTTTGCCAATTTGACGCGTTTACCAGTGATACTGAGCTTCTCAACTTCGAGTTCACCTTCAATCATATCAATTGTTAATTGTGTTTTGGTAAGGGTGAGCGTACCAAAGCCTGTGGCCGTTGAGATGAAGGTTCGGAATCGCTTGTTTTGCAGTTTGGGTGACAGGCTCAGTGTCTTTTTTGCGCGTGAATAGTTAAAGCCAGCAAGCGAATTTAAGACGGCATAGCTTGCGAGTGCGCGGGCGTAGTAGTTGCCGCATTCGTATTCGTTCCAGGGGTTGCGAGAGCGGCCATTGTGACGGCTGCGTACGGCTTTGACGATGGTGAGACCTTCTTTGATGAGGCCTTCTTCGATGAGGTGTGAAGCGACTTGGTACTCGATGCCCGTCCAAACTTCATCGGAGTAGACAAAGGGGAGGGTGGGTTTGTTGCCATGGGGCCAGGAGCAGAGCAGGAGGCCAGGGTCTGTGCCGTTGGCGTAACCGGGTCGCTGAGTGCAGGCGTGGTCGCTGAGGTCGTGGCGGAAGTTGTGTTGGAAAATGGCTTTGAGCGTTCGGCGTGTGCGTATGCGGTTTTGAGCTGTGGGAATGTCATAGATTTTGGCCATCCAAGCACCAATGACACCGTCAGAAATACAGCCTGTTCCGTATTGATATTTGGGACCTTCTTTCTTAAGCAGTTTGTCTACTTCGCCACTGTTGCGATTGACTTTGGCAACGTATTTGGCAAAGGATTGATTATGGAGGCCCTTGTATTGTACTTTTTGATAGTAGTATTCACCGTTGAATAGGTGTTTGTCGAGATAGGCCGCGCCTTTTTTGCCGAGGGCTTCGTAGAAGGGGGCTTCGTTGGGTTTGCCAACATCACGTGCCATTTGGACAAAGGCAGCCAAGGCACCCAAGTAGATGCTGCTGCACATGCCATCGGCACCCCAAAATTCGATGTCGTACGTATTGTGATGGGGTTCGATGAGTATGCCTTTATGGTCGGGGTCCCACGCTTTGATACAATAGTTGAGACTGCGTTTGGCCAAGGGATACATTTTTTTGAGCCACTCGAGGTCCCCTGATATTTGCCATTCGCGATAGACTTTCATGATGCCACCGAGTTGGCCATCAGACGCCGCATGATAGCCGTGCCCCACGTCGCCATCTGGCAAGGCAGAGCGAAAGGTGACGTGGCCGTATTTGTCCATTGTGCGTTCAAGTTCTTGTTCGCGGAGAGAGCGTTCGATGTTCGGATAGAGATGGGGAAAGGCTTGGGCATAATTCCAAACATGGGTACAGGAGCCGGCACAACAGCCATTTTCTACAAAGCAACCTTCCCAGGCCCACGCATTGCCGTTCTCTTGGCGTAGAAAGGTCGGAGATTTGAGGATGCCGAGATTTGCGGATACGGAATCGATTACGTAGTTGGGGACTGTAGAGGAAAAAAGGGCGTCGTGAAAGGCTTGTGTTCGAGACCTTAATGACGTGTAGTTTTTGTGTATATAAGTTGCGACTTCGGCTGCGTTGTTCCATATACCCGCATAGAAGGGCCGCCAAGGCGGAGATGGATTGGCGTCGCAGCATGTGTTGTCATCGCTATCATTATTTGGGCGTGGGTTTGTATAATGGCAGTTGGGAAAATGCCAAGTGATGAGAATGGGGTATGTGATGCTTTCGCCTTTTTTAAGGCTGCCAGAGAGCTGAATGGAGCCGCCATTTCGACCTTGAAGTTCTTCGCTATCGTTGCCTGCATTGGTTTTGAATGTGCCAGTAGATACTTCACGCCAAAGGGCAGAGATGCTGTCGAACCACCCACCGCGAAACCACATGGCTTTGGTCTTGGGTTTGTGGTCTATTGCTGTGAGGGTGGCACTGCCGTAAGATTCGTCATTGGGGTGTTCTGTATTGTGAAAATACACACCTCCTGACAAGGGGGTGTTGCGGCTGTTTTTGCTGTTGCCAACACCGGCTGCCAGATGGGACACGTGATACGCAAAGTCGTAGTCTACTTTGTTTTGGCTGCGGTTGGTGAGGGTGTATTCAAGAATGGCACAGGGCAGGCTTGAGTTTTCGTCATCGAGCGGGATAAAGGGATTGAAGCCGGTTATGTTGACTTGAAGCGGTACGTTGGGGTCTTTGAGAGTGACCTTGCCAAAAGGGTATTCCCCCTGAAAATTCACATTCTTGAAGCGTGGCAGCCCTTCGAATCCCCCTTCTCGAAAGCCTTGGCCTTTGGTGCCCATGTTGTAAATTTTCTCTGGTGGCATAGGGCCTTCGACCAGTTTGGTAATGGTTTTTTTGCCTTTGATATGTAAAGTTGCAAAGGCGGCATCTGTGGTGCCGTGACCGTCGGGTGTGGCAGAGGTGGCCGGGTGATTGCGAATGGCAAAATCTTGAAGACCGCCATATCCATTGAGGCAAATCATGCCTGCACCCAAACCGCCGATAGGCAGTGCGATTTGTAAATTGTTGTCCTGGGTGAAGGTGCGTTGTTTGCCGTAGTCGAAGAGGATTTTATCTGGATAGGGTTTGGCTTTGTTCATGGTGCCACCTTTTCCGTGTGTTGGGTTTGTAGGATGGATTCCAAATGCTTCTTTAGGAATGCAAAAAAATCATTTGGTTCTTACCACTGAGCAATGGGGGTGACATTGGGCGTGGAAGATTCTGTTGGTGCGATCGGACTAAATAAAATGGTTATTGTGAGTTGCGCGGCTTCGTAGACGGGGCGAATAACAAGGCGGCTGTAGCCTTTATTTGTCTTTTGAGGGCTTGATTGTTGTGCCGAGTCGATGCCGAATGTCCAACCTTTGGGTGACAAAATTTGGGCGTACATTTGTTTGTTGTTTTTGGTGAGTATGACCGATCCATCATCTTGAAGGGCTATGGTTGCTTTGGTTGTCATACCCCACTGTAAGAAGCGGGGGCGTTCTAAGTCATATTCGTCTTGTATGAGCACATCTTGTCGGCTGTTGTGTAGTGCCAAGCCACGTGTGATTTTCCCCGATGCATTTTCAAGATAGGCGTTTGACAGGTCCACAACGACATAGGGGAATGTACCGTCGCTTCGAAAGCCTATGAGTTTGGATGTGCCTTCGGGGTGTTGGCTCTTGTTGTTGATTAAGGGGACGTTGTGGCTTTCGGAATTGAGGCGATAATAAGTCCAACGGGTCGCATCAACTGCTTTGCCAAAATAGTTTGGCAAATTGTAATCGTCTGAACCCAAATCGCTAGCCCAACGCTCGCCTTGCGCGTCGATGATAAAATTGCCCAAATCCAGGTGCCCGTGATTGACTTGGTTGTAGCCTGCTTTGAGGCCCACAAAAACGGCATTGGGATCTTCCCAACTGCTGCGTAAAAAAGCGACCTCAACCACGCCATTAAATTTGCGATCTAATTCGGGTATGAAACTGGCATTGGGTTTGGGCACATACCACATAACGTGTTGCGCTTCGGCTGTTTTGCGTGCTGCGATGGCGTGCTCAGATGCGGCAATAAAATCATCTTCAAATGTGGATGCAAGCCAGAAATTGCAGGGCATGGGATTGCGTCTGGCTGTTTCGCCGACATCGGCGTAGTTAAAATAATGATCCGTTGGGCCTGCACCATGCACGGGGAAATAACCTGCTTGGGCAAGGCCCGTTTTATTTTTGAGCCCAAAGGTTGTGCCCAGTGCGGTTTCCATTGCAGACAAGCCGTATACGGTATAGCGTGTGGCATAGTTCCAATAACCAGGCCCTTCGCCCCAAGCGCCATCGGGTTCATATGTCTTGAGTGCGGTGGGCAATGAGTTATAGACTTCGGGAATGATTTGTTGGGCATATTCGGGGTCGGTTTCGGCAATGGCCAAAGCGCCAACGGTAAGGCCACCGTTGCAGACTTGATTCCAGTTGAATTCAGATCTGACCCACCAAGCGGGTTTGGTATTCTTATATGCTTTTATACCTTCTGCCAAGCCATGCCGAATGAGACCCGCTTTGATGGTGTTTCGGGTTTGCGCATTGAGCCCGTGATAAAACCAATCGTATCCGATGCCAACCGCGTGGCTCATTTCGGCAACGTCGAGAAAGTGCGAGGGATTCCAATTGGGAAATGCCGCTACGGTGAGCAGTACATCGCGCCCTGCGTCGAGATATTTTTGGTCACCTGTCCAACGATAGGCAAGGCCAATGTGATAGATACGATCTAAGGCATCTCTGCTGACACTGAGCAAGCGTGGCCCTACGAGTTTGTGTACGAGCGGATCCTTTCCCATCAGTCTATTTGCTTCAGTGAGCGCATCGGAGACTATTTTTTTGAGCTCTGGATCGGTTTCCCAAATGACTTTTAACTCGGCAAGGCGGTCGTCTTTGAGGATGAGACGGGGGTGGTTTGCATCGAGTGATTGTAAAAAAGTTTCAGGATCTGGTGCACCGGTTTGTGTATTTTGCTGCGTAAAGGCTTTGACGAAGCTGATGAAATCGGGCAGATCCACGGTCCCGTTTTGATTGAGGTCGTATTGCGATTCGGTGGTGCCAAAGGCAGATGCAAAGCGTATGAAATCGGCAAAATCGACTTCGCCGTTGCCATTAAAGTCGGCAGATTGTGCCTGGGCCAGTGTTGGCAGTAAGAGCAAAGTTATGAGATAGATGAAATGGGACATGATGTAGGAACCCGATTGTACTTGGATGAGATTAAACTTTCAGTGTGTTGGAAGGTATAACAAAGCAGAGAAGCCTTGTGAATGCTTCTTTGGCCTTCCTCTTTTACCATTTAGATAAAGGGATGACTTCTGTTTTGGTGATGTTGTCACCTTCTGGCCATTGTGGAGAGAAGAGGACTGAGATGCGTGCTTGGTTGAGTTGATCTGGCAGATGGATCATGAGTCGTTTAACACCTTCGTTCGTTTTTTCTGGTGGTCCTTGCTCTGCAGATTCAACGGTAAAAGTAGCACCGGTGGGGGATAATATATGGGCTTTGAGTGTTTGTCCATCTTGGGTGAGTGTGGCTGTTGTACCCGCAATTTCAATGTTGGCATCGGTTGTGATCCCCCAAGCGATGTTGGTTTTTTCACTGAGTTCAAATTCATCTTGAACAAGCACTGCACGCCTGTTGTTGATGAGGGCTGTACCGCGCACAATGGATTTGGTTTGGTTCAAATATCCTTTGGTGAGGTCTATTTGAGCATGTGGAAATGTGCCTGTGGTATCAAATTGGGTGAGTGTAGCAGTGCCGCTTGGGTCTTGCTCTTGGCCATTTAAGGTGGGGATGTTATGGCTTTTTGAGATGAGGCGATAATATTCCCACCGCTGATCGCCAAAATAACCGGGCATGTTGTAGTTGTCTGAGCCCAGGTCACGTGCCCAGCGTACGCCTAAAGCATCAAGTTCAAAATTGCCAAGGTCAAGGTGTGAGTGATTGGCTTCGTTGTATCCCGCTTTGATGCCGACCCATAATGCGTTGACATCGTTCCAGGCACTGCGAAAGAGTGCAAGTTCTACTGGGCCCCGAAAACGTTTGTCGAGAGAGGGGTGTGCAATCTCGCTATTGGGTTGTGGCACATACCAAACGACATGTTGGGGAGACACACGATCTGTTTTTGCGATGAGACGATGTTCGGCATCGGCCACAAAGGGATCGTTGAAGACACTTGCAAGCCAAAACATGCTGGCCATGGGGCTGTGATGGGGACGCTCGCCACAGTCGGCGTAGGCCAAATACATGCCTGTGGGACCTGTTGTGTAGATGGGGGAAAGACCGGCTTGGGACATGCCCTCTATTTTCAGGAGATCAAAGTCGGTGCCGAGTGCTGTGTCGAGGGCAGCAAACCCAAACATGGTGTAGCGGGTGGCATACCCCCAATATCCAGGCCCTTCTGCCCAGGCACCGTCTGGCCCATACATCTTAAGGGCGCGGGGCAAAGATTCGACGGCTTGGGGAATGATTTGTTGGGCGTATTGGGGGTGGGTTTCGGCGATGGCGAGTGCGCCTACAATGAGACCGGCATTGCAAACTTGGTTCCAGTTGTGATCGCATTTGACCCACCAGCCGTAGCTTTCTGTGCCGGCATAGGCCTTGAGGCCGGGTTCGAGACCGTGTTGAATGAGGCCGTTTTGGATTGTGACACGATCTGTTTCACTTAGGACGGGATAGAGCCAATCATAGGCAACACCAACGGCGTGTGACATTTCGGCGGTGTCGAGAAAGTGGCGGGGGTTCCAGTCTGGGAAGTTACAGACGGCAAGGATGTTTTCTAAGAGGTTGTCGGCATATTTTTGTTCGCCCGTCCAGCGCCACGCAAGGCCGAGGGCATAGACGCGTGCCATACAGTCGCGGCTGGTGCCAAGAAGGCGCAGGCCGTCGGGGATTTTGTGTTCGAGGAGGGGTTTGGTGAGGGCTTTGTCGGCTTCTTTGATGGACTTTGTGACGTAAGATTGTAGGGTGGTGTCGGTTTCGGATAGTTTTTTGAGTTCGGAGAATCGGTCGTTTTTGAGCATGAGACGGGGGTGTTCGACATGGAGGTTGTTTAGAAGGTTATCTGGGTTCATGGTTTGGGCCTTGAGGTTGGGTGTTGTTGTTGAGAACAGAAAAAGGAGTAATAGGGTTTTATGCAAGTTTTTCTCTTTGATTGGAGTTATGCCTTCGGCGACTTCTTTCTTGTAGAGACACAAGAAAGAAGCAAAGAAAGTCTCTCGCTGGCCGCGAGGGGCTTTAATAATGTTCAGTGTTTTTGCAGACGAAAACCACCCTTACCTGCCCGCGCAGTTCCCACACCACACCTCGCGTTCCACGCGCCACCCCTCCGACTCATCACCACCACACCAACTGCACAACGGCCCACACCACCGTGAGGTTGCATTTGGTTTTGAGGTGGGGCGACACTTGGTTTCGTGTTTTTCTTGGTCTCTTTGTGTGTTTGGTGCTTTTCGTGATCCCGTGGTGGATGAGGAAGCGTTCTGTGTTTTTCCTCGTATTATTTCTTCAATAATTTTCCGTGTTCATGATTGAAATATACCTTATTCCCGCACAAAAATCAGGTTCTGGACGACGCCTGGCGTGAAGTCTGTGACATCGGCGTTGGAGAGGGTGAGGCCTGCTTCTTGGAAGGCTGTTTGAATGTTTTGAGCGATCTCGCCGTGCATATAAACTTCAATGAGAAAGGTTTTGAGACGAGGATCTCTAAGGGTGTTGTGTGCGCCAGAGACGATGCGGTCTTCGATGCCGTCGACGTCTACTTTGATGTGGGTGGGAAAGGGGAGGTCAAATTTGCCGGTTAGGTCATCGAGGGAGACGGCCATGATGCCTTGACGATTTTGGGGCTCAAATGCTTTTTCACCTTGGGTAACGGCTCGGCCTAGGGCATGGAGCGCTGCGCCGGTTTTGAAGGCCTTGGAGTAGAAATGGTCGATTCCCGTGTCATCGGAGACCGCGATGGGGTAGGCGGTCATTGCTTGGCCCAACTCATTCAGCACGATGTTGCGATTGAGTTTGGAAAAGTTGAGGGCTTCGGGTTCGAAGGTAAGAATTTGGGCATTGCCATTGAGGCATTTGGCGGCATAGAGAGAATATTGCCCAATGTTGGCACCAATGTCATAGAGGGTGTCACCTTCGTTAAAGTGGGCGTCAATCCAGTCGAGGGTGTCGGGTTCTTTGTGGTCGTAGTGACCGGCGCGCCAGAGCTCGTAGTTGCGAATGCCGTCTTCAGATTCTTGATCGGTATCGAGGTCGAGTAGAATCGTTTGTTTGCGTACGGTGCAGCTTTGGGTAATGGACATGATATGATCCTTTGATTAGGGGCAATCGGGAATGGGCTCTATGTGGGGCATGGCGTCTAAATAGCCGGTTTCGAGATCAAGGGCGACACCGTCTTTTTTGAGTTGGGCACGCAGTTGGGAGGCATTGAAATTGTGAACATCTTTGCCAAAGAGCGCACTTGCAGTGCCTGCGGCTTGGCCCAAAACCATCATCGTACGGCTGAGTCGACAACTTGAGGCACCAATAGAAGAGAAGCTGGCACCGCGACAGGCAACGAGCAGATTTGGGATGTCTTTAGGTAATAGGCAGCGAAAAGGGATGCCATAGGGACCGGGTAGTGCACTGCTTGGGCGCGCACCGTGGAAGTCGATGGCATGATCGGCAATAGCAACGATGTCGTTGTGATCTTGGTTGGCGAGGGTGGCCATGAGGTCTTGCTCGCGAAGAACGTATTGGCCTACCAATCGGTGCGTTTCGCGGACTCCGAGAAAAGGACTTGTCCACGTCATTTTCCAGGGGGCAAATTCGAAGCCGTATTGGGTTTGTAAGATGTGCCAATGCGCTTGCATACGCTTGTGCGCAACGGCATAGGCTTGGTCGCCCAATTCGAAGGCTTCGAGTCCGGTCATGGTGTGAAGGGGATTCATGTTTAAATCCCCATTTGGGTAGGTACGGATGCTGGTGACGGGTCTGAGTTTATCGAGGTCTACGTCTGTTGGAATCGGTGGTATGTCGGGTTCTTCGCCAGGCTTGAGTGGGGCAATGCGATAACAGAGGCTGGCGTTGTTGAGAATGATTTCGGATTGTTCGGGCGCTGATGGTTCGTCGTATGCGTCTGGTGTTTCTGTGCCAATGGCACTTTGGCACCCCGCAGCACGGGCGAGATAGATATCGGCTGTGGCATCTATAAAAACAGTTGCCTGAATGGTATGGGTGCCTTCAGCATTTTGAACCGTGATGGAGGTGATTTTATTGCCATCGCGTTGGAGATCGGTAAAACGTGTTTGCAGATGAACAGTGCAACCCACTTTTTGGAGGAAGTGTTGCATCGCTTTGTCCATCAACTCGGGCTCAAAGGTGATGGCGGTGCCGGTTTTTCTGCTGAGGCTGAGACGGTAGTCTGTTTCTGTGGCGCAGGTGTATTTCCCCCAAGGTTGTTCGGGGGTGTATCTTTTAATCGGTTGTTGAATGGCCACTGCATTGGGCGTGGGTAAGAGGTGTTCATAAAG
>JABIFK010000562.1 GCA_018650745.1 Candidatus Latescibacterota bacterium
CATTAGGGTGCCAAAGTCACCTGAGAGTTTGGCTTGTTGTGTGCCCACTTGACCGAGCATGACTTCGCCCGTAGACCCGTCAATTGAGACCCAGTCGCCGGCTTTGACAACCGTTTTACCAACTGAGAAGATGTCTTTTTTATAATCGATGGCCAATTCACCACAACCTGCTACACAACATTTGCCCATACCACGTGCAACCACAGCAGCGTGTGAGGTCATCCCCCCGCGTGCGGTGAGAATGCCTTGAGCAGCGTTCATTCCGCCAATGTCTTCTGGTGATGTTTCTAAGCGAACGAGAATGACGCTTTCGCCTTTGGCTGCGGCTGCTTCAGCGTCTTCTGCCGTGAAAACCACAGTGCCAGAAGCTGCGCCAGGTGAAGCGGGCAAACCTTTGGCCAAAACGTTTTTGGTGGCTTTGGGGTCAAAGGTGGGGTGCAGGAGTTGATCGAGTTGGCTGGGTTCCACACGTTGAACAGCTTCTTTTTGTGTAATCAGCTTTTCTTTGACCATATCGACTGCGATTTTTACAGCGGCGGCGGCTGTACGTTTGCCACCGCGTGTTTGTAACATCCACAATTTGTTTTGTTGTACTGTGAATTCGATGTCTTGCATATCGCGGTAATGTTTTTCAAGCTTTTTATAAATGCCTTCGAGCGTTTTGTAAGCTGCGGGCATTTTACGTTTCATCTTAGATACGGGTTCGGGTGTGCGTATACCTGCTACCACGTCTTCGCCTTGGGCGTTGACGAGATATTCGCCGTAGAATTTGTTTTGACCTGTAGATGGGTTGCGTGTAAATGCCACGCCTGTTGCACAATCGGTGCCCATGTTGCCATAGACCATTGATTGTACGTTAACAGCTGTGCCCCAGCTTGCAGGGATGTTGTTTAAGCGGCGATATGTGATGGCACGTGCTGCTTGCCAAGATCCAAAGACTGCGCCAATGCCGCCCCAGAGTTGTTCAATTGGGTCGGTTGGGAAGTTTTTTCCTGTGCGTTTTTTAACAATCGCTTTGAATGTGTCAACCAACTGTTTCAGGTCTTCAATGGTGAGATCAAGGTCGTCCTCAATGCCACGTTTTTCTTTGATTTTGTCAATGGCGACTTCAAATGGGTCGTGTTCGCGGCCTTCGGCTGCCACGCCCATCACTACGTCACCATAGGTTTGGATGAAGCGACGATAAGAATCCCAACCAAAACGTTCATTGCCTGTTTTGGCAATGATGCCTTGGGTGATTTCGTCGTTGAGACCCAAGTTCAAAACGGTTTCCATCATACCCGGCATAGAAACACGGGCACCCGAGCGAACAGAAAGGAGCAATGGATTGGAAGCATCACCAAATTTGCTGCCCATAGCTTTTTCAAGTGCGGCCACATTTTCTAAAACCTGTGCTTCAAGTGCAGCGGGATACTTTTTGCCGTGATCATAATAATAGGTGCAGACTTCGGTTGTGATGGTAAAACCTGCAGGTACTGGGATGCCAATGCCAGACATTTCTGCGAGGTTGGCACCTTTACCACCCAACAGGTTTTTCATATCAGCCTGGCCTTCGGCTTTGCCATCGCCAAAGAAATACACATACTTTTTGCCACTTCTACGAGTAGCTTTTTTTGCTTTTGCCATTTGAGCCTCCTAAATGTTCTTCTTGGTAAAAACGATTAGCGTAGTTCATTATATAGAGTGGGAAATATAATGGTAGGTAGGGTTTCGAGCAAGGATTTTATAGAAAAACAGAGGCGAGTGCTTCAAGCACTCGCCTCTGTTTTTTGCGGTCTGTTGGTTTGCTTAGGGGGCTTCGGATGGATCAGGTGATGTATTCTGTTTCTTTTTTTGTAAAATGTCACCCGAAGAAGACAACACAGCTTCTAGGTTTTCTAGACCGAGCAACATTTTCAAGATACTGCGACGTCCTACAATAACGCGCAAATCGGCGGTAGAGCCATAACTCAAAGGGATTGGCGTTTTCTTAACTGCAACTTCCAAACCAAATGTTTTAACGCCCCCTTCGTGCAGGGCATACCCATATATTTCAGAGATTTCACCTTGACCCAAAAAACCTTCACGGTCGGTAAACAGATTGCTCAAGATTTCAACCGGGTGGCCCACTTGTGCTTTCCAGGCATTGGTTTCGGGCATCCAAGCACCAATGACCTTGCCTTCATTAAGTCCTGCGACAATCATCACGATACCCCCTTGTGTGGCCTGCATGCCAGGATGTAAATCTTGGCGAACGACAATGCCGTCCACTGGGGATCGCAGAGTGGCCAGTTCTAAAGCTTCTTGGGTGGCCTCAAGGTGTTGCTGTGCTTTTTCAAGCGCAGCTTGCGTTTGTTGTTCTGTGGCTTCGGCATTTTGTATTTCTGCCGGAGATGGGCCACGTTTTACCAGATTGAGACTTTCAATGGCGACCTGCAAATTGGCATAGGACAAATCATAACTGGTTTGAGCGCGTTCAAAGTCTTCTTGGCTCCAGAGTCGTTCGCCTTTAAAGAGTTGAGTGGCCCTCTTGAGTTCTTGGTTACGTGCTGTCATGCTGATGCGGGCTTGTTCTACGCGTGATTCTGCAATCTTTCGTTCTTCTTCTGGGTTTTCTTTTAAGAGAGCCAATTGTGCTTGCGCAGCGGCAAGGTTGGCTCTTTCGCGTTGGACTTCCTTTTTGGCTGCCGCAACTGCTGCACGAAGATCCCCTTCGTAGAGTTTTGCTACGGGTTGATTTGCCCGAACAGTATCTCCTGGTTCGGCATAAATTCTGTGGACAACCCGGCTCATGGGGGAGTCGATATAGATTTTCTCGCCAGGTTCTACAATGCCTTGGGCAATAACAATATCGTCTATTTCAATCAGGCCTAACGATGCAATAATAAGTGCGATAACTCCCAAAATCCAAAGTATCCATTGAACTATTTTACCTTTTTTGCGTCTGTGCATCATAAGTAATGACGTCCTTTTGCTTGACAGAAAAAGCGAGAGTTTCTATATTGGATATTCTACGGCAAATAAAATTGTTTTTCTAATGGGCCCGTAGCTCAGCGGTAGAGCAGTGCCCTTTTAAGGCATTGGTCGAAGGTTCAAATCCTTCCGGGCTCACTTTTTAAATAAACGATGTTATAATATAAAATAATGGCCCTGTGTCCTCTTGGATACGGGGCTTTTGTTTTGCTTTTTGCATATAATTTAACCTGTAAAATTGAGTCGTAATCTTAAATTAATTTATAACAGTCTTTTTATAAGGTCAAGGTAATTATAAACTTCGTTTATAATGTTTGAATGCTTTGTGAACGGGTTGACAGAGGACAAAAGCTTGTATATATTGTGAATCAGGTAACTCAAGAATCGGTGCCCCATTATATGGTCAGAGAGGTATTTTGTGTCTTTGAGTCGTGTAGAATTAACGCGTCAATCAGAAGCATTTGAAAACGCACCATTGGATGAAATATTACTTTGGGCCTGGGACAGGTTGGGGCCGAGAGTAGCCTTTGGTACTGCATTTGGCGCAAGTGGCATGGTATTGTTAGATGTCATCCAAAAAGCGGTGCCACAGATACCTGTTTTTACGATTGACACGGGTTTTTTGTTTCAGGAGACGTTGGATCTAAAAAAACGTATAGAAATGCACTATGGATTTGAGATCGAAGCCGTTTTACCGCGTTTGACCATTGAAGAACAAGATCGTGACTATGGTTCTGAACTCTATCAAGCAGATTCCAATCGTTGTTGTTGGATTCGTAAAGTTGAGCCTTTGCAACGCAAATTGGGCGAATTGGATGGATGGATTAATAGTCGGCGTAGAGATCAGGGCGCAACGCGAAAAGAAATACCTATTTTGGAATATTATGAGACCGATGGCGGGGCTTTGCTGAAGTTGAATCCAATGGCCAATTGGACGCGTAAGACAACTTGGGATTATATTTTAGAACACAATGTACCTTACAATCCATTAATGGATCA
>JABIFK010000647.1 GCA_018650745.1 Candidatus Latescibacterota bacterium
CCTACGCCGTGTAGCATGTGTCCTTGTCCCCAGGCAGAGCTGGAAAGCAGGAACCCACAGAAGCAAAGCATTAGAAGTCGTTTCATGTAACGGTCCTCCCCTTTAAAAAATAAGTGTTTTGGGCACTTTTATTAGGTATGTGCTGGTTTGTGTGTCTTTTGAGATGCCAGAATAATACTGGTAAAAACCATTATTGTAAATGAAAAATTGATGGCCAATTTTCCGTATTGACTAATAGTGACGATCAAAAGGCAAGGGAAGTAGGTTGTCTTTATATAGTTTATTGTAGGACTGCTCAAATAATTTGACAAGTTAGTGTGAGGGTTTTATTATGTAAGTAAGTGATCGCTTGCTTTGGTTTGAGCTTGCCTCTATAAAAATTACCCACCGACACCTAAGAAAGCAAATATCCATATGGCATTTAATCCAGTTAGACCGTTTTGGCCTTATCTGAAGCCCTACAAAAAGCATGTTTTTGTGGGGCTTTTGTTGCTCTTGGGTGCGCAGGCCGTAACGGCCGCCATTCCGATGTTACTGAAATGGGCAATCGACACGGCAAAAATAGGGCTTGAAAAAGGGGATCGATTCAATGGTATCACCGATACATTGACGGGTACGCTTTCGGGTGATTTGGCTTTTTATGGCAGTGTTATGGCTGGACTTGCTGTTATTCAATGGGTGATGTCGTTTGGGATGCGCTGGTATATCGTAGCGATGTCACGGCTTGTTGAACGTGATATACGTACCCTTTATGTGCGTCACTTGGTGCGGTTACCGATGGCTTTTTTTCAGGGCCAACGCGTTGGTGATTTGATGGCGCGCGCATTGAATGATGTAGAGGCGATACAAAGGTTTTTATATCACGCATTTCGCATGGTTATGCAAGCTTCTATAACGTTTATTCTGAGTTTGGTATTGATGTGCATGATCGATTGGGAATTGGCCATTTATTCGTTGGCCCCGATGCCGGTGATGGTCTTGGCCGCGCGTTGGGTAGGACGAAAAATGCGACAAGGTTATCGACGTGTTCAGGAGCAGTTTGCGGTAATGACCAGCAAGATACAGGAAAATTTGTCGGGTATTCGGGTTGTTAAAGCCTATGCGCGTGGTGAACGTGAAATGGGTGAATTTTCGGACATGAATGATGAGTATGTGCTTCGGAATAGGCACTTGGTCAATATCCGGAGTCTATTTTACCCATTTACCTTTTTGCTCAATGGTGTGTCAATGCTGGTGATTTTGTGGTTGGGTGGATTGCGTGTCATTGATGGCGCCTTGACCTTGGGCGCTTTTGTCGCTTTCAACACATACCTCATCCGGTTGAGTCGCCCCATGATGATGTTGGGCCGAATTGTAGATGAACAACAACGTGCCGAAGCTTCAATGGCCCGTATTCAGGCTGTGTTGAATTATGAGCCGCAAAATTATGGACAGTATGATCCTGCTGCAGATGGGGTTAATGGCGAAATTGAATTTCGTGATGTGTCTTTTACTTACGATGCTGAACCCGTATTGAAACATATCAATTTGAAAATTCCCGCGGGCAGTAAGGTGGCTTTTGTTGGTCGGGTGGGGGCTGGAAAATCTACGTTGGCGCGGTTGATCCCTCGATTGATGGATGTAACTGAAGGGGATATTCTGATTGACGGAGAATCGATTCGAGAAATGCCGTTGGCGAAGATCAGGTCGGCGATTGGTTATGTGCCACAAGAAACGTTTTTGTTTTCAGACACCATTCGAGAAAATGTTGCTGTTGGTACATTTGATATAGAAGATGGTGCTGTTGAGGAGGCTACGGAAGTTTCTCAATTGGCACCTGATCTGGATGTTTTGCCCCGCCGCCTAGAAACGATTGTGGGCGAGCGCGGTGTGACTTTATCTGGCGGACAAAAACAACGTACCGCTATTGCGCGCGCAGTGATTCGAGAACCGAAGATCTTGATCTTAGATGATGCGCTCTCAAGTGTGGATACCAATACCGAAGAAGAAATATTGAGACGTCTCAAAGGAGTCATGGCGTCTCGAACCACACTTGTGATTGCACATCGTGTGTCGTCGGTGAAAGATGCCGATCATATTGTGGTCATGGATGAGGGTGAAATCGTTGAGCAAGGTTCGCACGATGAGCTTGTAGAATTAGGCGGTATTTATGCAGACATGTACCAACGTCAACATCTGGCTGAAGAATTAGATGAGATGTAAGGGCGAATAGACGACTTTTCCCTGACCGTCAACAAGCATGATGGTGATTTTGTCTCTTCGTTTGGGTAGCCTTTAACATATGGTCATTATTTGCTGGACTTTGGAGTGTTATTTATGGAAGAAAAGGAAATAGATCACAAGGGTTTCGATCTGAGTTTGATGTCGCGGTTGCTGAGTTATTTGAAGCCTTATTGGCCGTGGGTGTTACTGACCTTTGGTTTAATTTTTGTGGCGTCTTTTGCGCGCCAGGCGGGGCCATATTTAACGAAGGTCGCTGTAGATGATTACATTGAGGTAGGGGACGCCCAAGGGTTGTTGAATATCTTCATGTTGTATTTGGGGCTCCTGATTTTTCAGTTCATTGTTGGTTATGGCCAAAGTTGGGCAACCAACATGATTGGCCAATGGGCGATGGGTGATGTTCGTTTTAAGATCTTCTCACAACTGCAGAAGTTGCCCTTACGTTTTTTTGATCGTACGCCTATTGGTCGTTTGATGGCACGAAACACAAGTGATGTTGATGCACTCAATGAGTTGTTTACTGACGGTCTGGTGTCTATGTTGAGTGATTTTTTGACCGTGGTTATGATTTTGGCTTTTATCTTTTTTATGGATGTTCAGTTAGGTGTTGTGACGTGTGCTGTATTGCCATTGGCCGTTTGGGCCACGTTTTGGTTGCAGAACAAAACCTTTCAGGCTTTTCGTGAGGCACGCACCCGGTTTGCGCACTTCAGTTCTTCATTACAAGAAACAATTTCTGGCATGGAAGTGGTTCAATTGTTCGGCGTAGAGGAACGTAGCGTACGGCGATTTGAAGAGTCAAACAACAGTTATGCCGACGCGCGTTTGCTGAGTTCTTGGTATCATTCTATCTATTTTCCATTCATGGAATTTGCAGGTGTGATCTTGATGGGCTTGGTACTGTGGTATGGAGGGGGGCGTGTGTTGGCGTTGGAAGTTGAATGGGGTGTGTTGGTGGCCATGTTGCAATATGTACCTCGGTTTTTTATGCCTATCAGAGACTTTGCAGATCGATATACGACCATTCAGGTGGCAATGGCGTCATCTGAGCGCATTTTTGAATTGATAGATGAAGTGCCAGAATCAGAAGGTGGTGGTGAGAAACCCGAAC
>JABIFK010000604.1 GCA_018650745.1 Candidatus Latescibacterota bacterium
CAATGCCACCTTCAACTATTTTGCCTGTTGCTGGGTCGATTCCTTTTTCGCCTGCTACAAAAATAAAGCCACCTGCGCGAATGCCTTGAGAATATGGACCAACGGGTAGGGCGGCTTTGGATGTGGTGATGACGGTTTTACCTGACATGGGGTCGCTCCTTGTGATGTGTTGTTTAAGAACTGTATTTGTGATGTGTATGAATACAATCATTCCTGAACTTTGAACAGTAAAATTTGAGGTAGGGGCTTATGGCACACGAAGCACACACGGTTCAAGATAAAAATACCGGACGATCTATATTGCAATTGACAAATTATATACAAAGATCGGTACATGGTTATTATGATTTGCCACCGTGGTCTGTTATACACGGGCGGATTGCGTTTAGTCGGATGGATGCGCCAGATTCTAAGACGGGTGACATTTGTGTGATGGATGCTGATGGTGGGAATTTGAGGACGGTGGCAACTTCGCGTGTGATGTCGCCCAATGATGGGGCAATGGCGCAGTGGGCTGTGGATGGATCACGTATTTACTTTAAAGATCGCGATGGCGATCAGCGATTGATCGGGTGGGTAAACCCCGATACGGGTGAAACAGGCTCGCATGTGGGTGACTTGCGTATGATTCGGCCAACAGGGCATGCCAATGCACACTTTACGCATCATGGCGATTATGCACATGATGATGTGGTCGGACTGAAAGATATCCATGGTATGTTCATACAAGATTTGGATACGGGTGATTCCCAACAGCTGGCAACGTTGGCCGATTGTGTGGCCATTCATCCTCGGCGTGATGAAATTGCCAACTGGCATTTGTATATCAAGCATACCAAATGGTCACCGGATGGGACGCGGGTTATGTTTGTCTTTACGAATGAGATTCATTTTGACAAGCTGTATGATGAATTACCACGTGTGAAAGATATGTATGTGGTCAATGCTGATGGATCTGATTTGAAGCGTGTGGGTGAATTTGGCAATCATCCGTTGTGGCATCCCAATGGGCAAGAAATTTTGACCAACAGCCCGTTTGACGGTGAAGGTGGCAATAAGTTGGTACTGACCGATGTGGATACAGGAAAAGAACGGTTGGCGACTGCCTCTATGAAAGGTATTGGTCATCCTTCTTTTTCACCTGATGGCAAACACATCGTGGTGGATGTTGTCGATAACAAAACAAAAGCAGCGCAATTGGAATTGGTAAATGTTGAGGCAAATACAACCGAGACATTGATAGAGACAACCGTAACCGATCATTCACATGCAGGTACACATATGCACCCGGTCTGGCGACAAGATGGGTCGCAAATTTTATACGCCAGTGATGTGTCGGGTATTTCGCAATTGTGTGTGCTAGATATGTAAGGAGTTGGTGGTATGAATGTAGAGATCACAAATTTGTTTCGCGCACCGTATTCTGTGCCCAATGGTTTGGAAGTGACTGATGATGGGTTGTGGGTTGTGGATCAGATCAGTGACCGGGTGGCACTGATTGACATTTTGGATGAGGTAGATGACTATGCCGTGACACCTGTTCAAAAAGAAATACCGAGTGAGTCATCGAATACCAGTGGGTTGGCTTGGGGTGATGGTTCTTTGTGGTTGGCGGCCAATGGTGTGGGTACAAAATGGCGTACGGCACGCGATACCGATGCCAAATCTGGAGAGATTTTGCGGATAGATCCTGAAACGGGTGTCACACAAGCACGATGGGATTTGCCAGGTAGTGGTGGTACGCATGGGATTGAGTATGATAATTTTGATGTGGGTACTTTGTGGTTGACCACATTAAAGAGCCAAACGGTTACACAGGTGAAGATCGACGATTGGTCAGTTGTTAAGGTGTTTGATTTGCCTTATATACGTGCCCATGGTGTGGTACGTGTAGAAGATGGTTTGTGGGTGGTTCATACAGGGGATCGGGTGATTGTGAAGTTGGATCTGTCGTCGGGTGAAGAGATGGATCGTATTGAGGTGCCCCAGCCCCACCCAGAACCCCATGGGTTGTGTATTTATGGAGATGATTTTTTGTGTTGCGATGCAACGTCGGGATGGATCGCTAAAATTTCGCAGGTGTGATTTTATAGATGTTTTATCGATAACCTTGGCAAGAGGATACAATGGCAGACGAAAACGAAGCGTTATTGGAAGAAATCAAAGCATTGCGGCAACAGGTGCAGATGCTGCAGTCACGAGAGCAGACATTGGTTGAGCGTGTGCATAGCTTAGAAGCCCAAAATGAGGCCCAAGTACATGCAGATCAAGAAATCATTCAACAGGAGCGTTTGCGCGCGTTAGAAGAGATGGCACAAGGTGTTGCACACAATTTTAATAACGTTTTGGTTGGTGTGCTGGGATATGCTCAAATTATTGAATTGCAATGTAATGATGAAAAAATTCTTGAATGTGCTGCGAAAATTTCTGACAATGCTTTGCGTGCCAAAGATCTTGTACAAAAGTTGAATCAGTCGGTTCGCGAGGCCGGGTCACAGCCATTGGATCGTGTGACAACTTTGCATACCATTGTTCGTGAAGCGATTAAAGCCACACAGCCTCAGTGGCAAGAGAGTGCTATAGCACGTGATGTCAAGATTGAGATTGAAGAAGTCTTAGAAGATGTGCCGCCCATAAAAGGAAACCCTGTTGAATTACATCATGTTTTGTCTCATCTGATTACCAATGCAGCTGATGCTTTGCCTGATGGGGGGATCATCACGATTTCTACTCAGACCACCAAAGGGCAGGTTGCACTTTGTGTGCGTGATGATGGGGTTGGTATGGATGCCGAAACGCAAAAGCGTATTTTCGAACCTTTTTTTACAACCAAACAAGATGTGGGCAGTGGGCTGGGGTTGTCTATGGCTTATCGAACCGTGAGTCGTTGGGGAGGCCGCTTAGATGTGAAGAGTTCACCCCAAAAGGGGAGTTCGTTTACACTCTTTTTGCCAGTTTGGGACGAGGGTTCGTCAAACTTGGTAGACTCTGATGAACCGAGACCTGCACGCATTTTGGTTGTTGATGATGAAGAGGCGGTCTTTGATGTACTCAAGACCGCTTTGGCTGAGTATGATTTGACGCCCTTTGAAGAAGCCGAACGTGCATTGGGTTTGTTTGAAGTTGGGTTTTATGATATTGCTTTGTTAGATTTGAAACTTCCAGGTATGTCTGGTGATGAATTGTCTGTTAAGTTGAAAGAAATAGAACCTGGTTTGGTAACGGTTTTGATGACGGGGGGGGATGTATTGGAGGAGGATGATTTAATGAGTGCCTTTGATTTTCATATTACAAAGCCATTTCGGTTTAATGAATTAAAAGGTGTGGTCAAACAGGCTTGTGAGAAGCGGAAAATAACAAACGACAAACGGCAAATGTAGATATATGAGGTGTGTTATGGCTGATCAGGTTGTCATTGGTGTGGATGTGGGTACTGGCAGTGTGCGTGCGGGTGTTTTTACCTTAGATGGGGTGATGTTGGGAACAGCTTCATCACCCATTTTAGAATTCCATCCGAAGGCCGATTTTTATGAACAGTCGTCGGAAAATATTTGGGATAGGGCTGGGGATGTGGTGCGAGGGGCACTTGCAGAGGCGGGTGTGACAGCAGATGCTGTGGTGGGCATTAGTTTTGATGCCACCTGTTCACTGGTGGTATTAGATACAGCAGGCAAGCCACTTACGGTATCTGAAACGGGAGAAGCTGAGCGCAATGTCATTGTGTGGCGTGATCATCGGGCCATTGATCAAGTCAATCGGATTAATGCGGGTGGATATGATGTGTTGCAATATGTGGGAGGCATTATGTCACCTGAGCAAGAACCTCCCAAGTTGTTATGGATCAAAGAAAATTTGCCCAAGACGTGGCAAAAAGTAGGTAAGTTTTTTGACTTGGCCGATTTCATGGTTTATCGAGCAACGGGTGCTGATTTGCGCAGTTTGTGTACGAATGTGTGTAAGTGGACTTATTTGGGGCATGAGTCGCGTTGGGACCTGACATTTTTTGATGCCATTGGTTTGGGTGATTTATTTGATGCAGATAAGGTCACATCTGATGTGGCTCCTATGGGAGAAAAAGCGGGTGTACTGAGTGCTGAAGCTGCTGCACATTTGGGTTTGACCACAAAGACAGCTGTGGGTGTGGG
>JABIFK010000554.1 GCA_018650745.1 Candidatus Latescibacterota bacterium
CCATGATCAACACGCAAAAAGAAGCGATTATCGCGGGCGAAATTGCGGCATGTCAACGGGTCATAGCGCAACTCAAGTGTAAAGCGTTCAAAGTGCCTTTTAATGGCGTCTTACACTGCAACACAGTAGATACGTTGTTGTATGACACATTTGTCAATCTGCACACATTGCCCGTTCACCCGGTTTCCGATATCGATTTTTATTCCGCCGTGGATTGTGCGCCCATTGCACTGAATACAGAATCGGTTGCACACAACATTGGAAAAACGATTGGCAATCGCGTTGATTTCCCACGCATCGTCAATAAGGTTTATGCAGAAGGTGCCCGTATTTTTGTTGATTTAGGCCCAAGAGGCAGTGCCGCAACGTGGATCAAACAAATTCTTGAAAATCAAACCCATGTCGTTGCTACGGTTGATCGGAAAGGCAAAGACAATTACGCACCCTATGTCAAAGCACTTGCAACATTGCTCAGTCACCAAGTTGCCGTCGATTTATCGCCGCTTTACGACACAGAGCCAATGAAAAACTTAAAACAAAAAGCGCTGATCAAAACAGTTCAACTGGGTGGTCAACGCATTGATGACACCATCCTCTCCACCCCCAATACATTTTTAAAACAGGAAGACCCTCATTCAAGCACCACAGAACTGGTGATAGCTGCCCCATATAAAAACGGCCATCCACCCACGCCGGAAACCGTGCCAACATTAACACCGCAACAACATCTGCCACAATCCACATTACCCGATCAAGCAGTAATGCACAATCGCTCTGCGCTAAGTGAAAGTCACGCTGCATTTTTATCTTTGCGAACGGAGGCCCTTCAGCAACAAGGTGAAATGATTCAGCTCCAAGCAAGTCTTATGGAACAAACGATGGCGGTTATTCCTTCGGCACCATTTGTGGCAGAACCATCCCATTCGGTGGTTTGGAACGAAACCGACCTGTTGGCATTTGCCAAAGGAAGTATCGCCGACGTGTTTGGGCAAGAATATGCTATTATCGACACCTATCACCGGCGCGTACGCTTGCCAATGCCACCCTACTTATTGGTGAGTCGTGTCACACACCTCAAAGGCGAACGCGGTGTATTCAAAGCCAGTGCAATGACCACTGAATATGATATCCCCGAAAACGCGTGGTACACAGTTGACGGGCAAATTCCTTGGGCCGTTGCAGTTGAATCGGGTCAGTGTGATCTTTTGTTGATCAGTTATTTGGGCATTGATTTTGAGAGCAAGGGAGAGCGCATCTATCGACTGTTAGATTGCACGCTCACATTCTTAGAAGACCTGCCCCAAGAAAGCGAGACTCTGCGATATGACATTAAGATCAATTCTTTCTCTCGCAATGGAGACAGCCTGCTTTTCTTCTTTTCCTACGAATGTTTTGTCAAAGACAAAATGGTTCTCAAAATGGACGGCGGATGTGCAGGTTTCTTCACAAATCAAGAATTGGACCAAGGCAAAGGCGTTATTTTTACCGAAGCTGAGTTGGCTACAAAACGAGCGATCAAAAAACAAACATTTGAAGCTCCTTTGGCCTGCGACAAAACCATGTTTGATCGCCAAGACCTTCTATATTTAACACAAGGTGATCTGACAAGTTGTTTTGGTGAAGCCTATCAACAACACAAGCAGAACCCCTCATTGCTTTTGCCTCCCCAAGATATGCTCATGATCGATCGCGTTACGTCAGTAGATGCACAAGGTGGTGCTTGGGGTTTGGGATTGATCGTTGCAGAAAAAGATTTGCGCCCTGATGATTGGTATTTTCCATGCCACTTTAAAGACGACCAAGTCTTGGCAGGATCACTCATGGGAGAAGCGTGTTCTCAACTGATGCAATTTTTCCAACTCTATTTGGGCTTACATACCTATACCCAAGATGCCCGCTTTCAACCCATTGCCGATTTGCCACAAAGGGTAAGATGCAGAGGTCAAGTGATCCCATCAGATACCCTTTTAACCTACAAAATGGAAATCAAAGAAGTCGGTCTTAATCCCACACCTTATGCCATAGCAGATGTTGAAGCAATTTTAGATGGCAAAACCATTGTGCATTTTCAAGATTTGGGTATGCAACTGTCGGAAAAATCAGATATCGCCCCCTATCGTATTCATTTACAAGAGGCTAAGATAAAAGTCCCCTTGTTTAACGAAGCGCATATCACCGAATTTGCAACGGGTTCCATATCGGCTTGTTTTGGACCTGACTATAACATGTATGAAAGCAAACGTTGCCCGCGTACACCCAATGGCGACTTACAACTCATCAGTCGGATCTGTGATATTGAAGGTCAACGCGGCAACATGGCCCCCGGATCTCATCTTCTCGCCGAATACGACGTGCCGCCAAATCCTTGGTATTGCAGCCAAAACACGTACCCGACATTACCCTATTCTATTGCAATGGAAATTGGGCTTCAACCCTGTGGATTTCTCTCTGCTTATCTGGGTTCAACATTGCCCTATTCCGATACAGACTTTTATTTTCGCAACCTTGACGGTCAAGGCCATCTTGTAGAAGAAATAGATGTGCGAGGTAAAACCATTCAAAACCGCGTCCACCTCTTATCTTCAACCGCACTTGATGGTGTGATCATCCAAAAGTTTACCTATGAACTTTCTTGCGAAAATAAACCTTTTTATTATGGCGACGCAGCTTTTGGGTATTTTGTTTCCGATGCCTTAACCCATCAGGTTGGGTTAGACAACGGAAAGCATATTCTGCCTTGGTTCAAAGCAGAAGGCAAAGAGGGTCAATCCATCAATCTAACTGAAGGTATGGACCAGAGTGTTTTGCATGTACCACCAGCCGATCAACCGCACTATTGCCTTGCAGGCGACCCATTACATTTTCTCGACGAAGCCCTTGTCATTGCCAACGGAGGGCGCTACGATCAGGGATATGTCTACGCTCATAAAAAAGTAGACCCACAAGATTGGTTCTATACCTGTCATTTCTATCAAGATCCCGTTATGCCAGGCTCTCTGGGTATAGAAGCCATTCTCGAAGCCATGCAAGTCTATGCACTTGAGCAAAATCTCGGCGAATCGTTTAACTCTCCGCGATTCGGTCCGGTGCCAGACCTCAATACGGTTTGGAAATACCGAGGACAGATCGTCTCAACAAATAATGACATGTCACTTGAGATACACATCAAACAGATGAAACAAGATAATCATCAGTGCATTGTCATTGGAGATGCAAGCTTGTGGAAAGAAGATATGAGAATTTATGAAATAAAAGATGTCGGGATTTGTATATCCGAAGCGTAGAAAGTTAACATTTGACTATATGAGCCGTAATTAATAACCCTATTTTACAACAGGATATTGTTCATGTCTGCATCACAAAAATCGTCAACCACGCCCATTGCCATTGTTGGCATGTCGTGCATGTTTCCACAGGCCAAAGATTTGTCGCAATACTGGGACAACATTGTACATGAGGTCGATTGTATTACCGATGTGCCACCTTCACATTGGAAAATTGAAGACTATTATGACCCAGACCCCAAAGCACCTGACAAAACCTACAGCAAACGTGGGGGGTTTATTCCCGACATTGATTTTGACCCCACTGAATTTGGTCTGCCACCCAACATTTTAGAGATCACAGACGCATCTCAGCTCTTATCACTTGTCGTGGCCAAAGACGCATTGAAAGATGCGGGTTATGGCGATGAGAACAGATCCTTTGATCGCGATCGCACAGGTGTCATCTTAGGTGTTGGCGGTGGACAAAACCTCATTTCGCCCCTGGCCTCTCGCCTCCAAGAACCCATCTGGCGAAGAGCACTTCAAAACAGTGGCGTAGCTGATGCAGATGTGGATAACATTGTTCATCAAATCAAAGCCGCTTTTGTGCCGTGGGAAGAAGATTCGTTTCCCGGCCTGTTGGGCAATGTCATCGCGGGCCGTGTGGCCAGTCGCCTGGACTTGGGCGGCACACTTTATGTACATGTGCTTCAGCAAAACGCCAGCACTC
>JABIFK010000509.1 GCA_018650745.1 Candidatus Latescibacterota bacterium
AACGGGTGGGCCAGAAACATTGGATACGATTTTATGCTCGGCGATGTTGATCGCATCGAAATTATTGCAGGGCCAGGCTCTTCACTTTATGGTGCCAATGCATACGCTGGGCTCATCAATGTCATCACACGCCGTGCCAGCCAAGGGGCTGAAGGGTTGACGGTAGAAACAACAGGGTTATTTGGTAACCACACAACTTGGTCACCCGAAATTTTCACAAAATATCGGTTTCAAAATGGCCTGAGCCTACAACTCTCAACACGCTGGTATAAAAGTGACGGCGATGCGGGCATCAACCGCCCAGATCCCGGCAACTTTTTTAATAACAACAGCGAACCCACACAAGTATTAACCACCGAATACGGCAACATCAACAACCCCAGCCTGCCCCTGCCCAATGGTTTTCGCAACAACATCAATGACAAATACATCCGAGGTCGTGCCGAAAAAGGCGAATTCGCACTCGGTTTTTCATTTTGGAATCGCGATGAAGGTTTGGGTAGTGAAGTCGTTGCATATGAATATTTTGCAAACACACCCGGCTTAGACTACCGAGCACATCACCGAGGATATGCTGCGTATGCAGCTTACGGATTCGACTTTGCCCCGAACATCTTTACCAAGTCTCGGGCCTATTTTAGAAACGACCGCATCTTGCCCGAAACGGGTTTCTTTTATACCTATCAATATCAAAGTGTCAACAACGGCATAGACCCACCTGTTATTGACAAAAAAAAGAGCTACCACGGAGAAGGTTTTATTGCCGGATTTGAACAACAATTCAATGTAGATCTATCACCCACCAGCAATTTGGTACTGGGTTTCCAACTGGAGCAAGAAGTCAAAGAATATTTCGGTATCTCACTTGGACCAGAACAAAACGCCAACTCGACCATCATTGGCAACACATTTCCCAGTGAAACACAAACCGTAAGACCTGTTTTCTTTTCTCAAAATGCAGCACTCTATGCACAATTAGAGACCCGGTTTGGCTCAGACTTGACCTTTACGGGTGGATTAAGGTATGATGCCGATGATGAATATGGCCAGGTCGTGAATCCACGATTGGCATTGGTGCGCAGCCCCAAAAAAGGGTTGGGCTTCAAATTGCTATACGGCCAAGCATTTAAGTCACCCACCGTCTTCGAATATTTTGACGAATGGCGCGGCAATGCCAATCTCGAACCCGAAAAGATCGCTACAGGCGAGACCGAAATCAGCTATCGTTTTGCGCAAAAAGCCATGTTAACGGCTGGCATCTTTTATAGTCGATTAACCAATCTTATCGTTGTTGCACCCAATCCCGACCCCATTGGCACGCCTATTGGCCCTTTGGGACAATACCTCGATTATTTTCAAAACATCGGCACAACCCAAATCAGTGGCCTCACATTAAACGGTGAATTTCAATTAAATCGCAGTCTCTATGCATATACCAACTATGCCTATACACGTGGCAAAGACGGTTCAGAAATAGACAACATTTCACAGCACAAAATAAACTTGGGTATCAATTATCTCCTATCCAACTATCTCAACATCAACATGAGAGGCAATTGGCGCGGTCAAATCAAAGCACCGATTTCTAACTTATACTATCAACCCAAAAATGCAGCCACCCTTGCAAGCATAGGTTATGATTATGTCACAGAACCAAACCCCGATGGTTATCTCAACAGCCATCTGATTTTTAATCTCACGTTGACAGGTCGCAATTTGCCTGTAGAACCTCAACTGCTGATCCGCAATCTCTTCGACACAAATTTTCTCTACATTGGTCGCCAATCAGGCTCTGGCACACGCCCCATCAACCAACCTATTGTGCAAAACCCATCGGGGTTTATACCGCCTTATCACCCTCAACCAGGGCGCGAGCTGTTTTTTATCTTAAAATATAATTTCAAATCATAACCTATTTCAAACGCCAAACCAACTTGAAAAAACAAATTTACATCATTCTATATATTCTCGGATACAGCCTGCTTTTTATACCCGCCTCGGCACAGGAAGAAGACCGGCTGATACGTTTTAAAGCTGTATTTGTGTACTATTTTATAGATTACATACGCTGGCCGGCTACAGAATCTAGTGAACCTTTTAAAATTGGATTCTTGGGCAACAGCCCACTTGAAGAACCGCTCAAGGAAATTGCCAACAAACGAAAAGTTGGAAAACGAAACGTTCAAATTCAAACGTACGACACAATCAAGGACCTCGGGACTTGCGACCTTGTTTTTATCACACAAACAAAAAAAAATCTGGTTAATGAACTTGCAAAACATGTCAACAATCAAAACACCCTGACCATATCAGATACGCCAGACCTTGGCAAACAGGGGATTGCCATCAACATGGTCCTTGTCAATGGCAAACTCAAATTTGAAATCAACCGACAGGCGTTGAAAAATGCCAATTTAAAAGCCAGCTCCCAATTGCTTAAACTGGCCATCCTTGTAGACAGCACAGATTAAATCCTCAAAAACCAGCACATCTATTGCACCCAAAAACGATAGAAATAATCTGGTCCCAAATAATCAAACACGTGATACAGTTTAGAGAAACCAGCCCAAGGTAAAATCGGATGACGACCAAAGCAGCCATATGGATCATATTTTTAATGACCTATATGGCATACCCAATCCAGGCCCACAACGGCGTTGTGGCATTGGCCATTCCAGTCGAAAACATCACCATCGATGGCGACCTCTCCGACTGGCCAGAGGGCATGACCTATTATGCTGTTGACAATCCCGAATTCCAATTGCCTCCCAACGACAGCACGGATATACAAGGTTATTTTCGCATTGGATACAACGTTGCAGAAAGTGCACTCTATGTTGCCATAGAAGCAACCGATGAATCTATACTGCTCAACCGAGAAGGCGGAGGCATTTATATTGACCTCTCCCACCAAGATCATAACTCACCCGTTGGGCAATATTATTTTATGAACTCTGGCGTCTATTATGGCCAAGGTGCTGTCAAAGATGCCCTTCAAGTTGCACAAGTTCAAAAAGGAAACAAGCGCTATGCCGAATGGCGCTTTGACCTCAATCGTGTTGGCCAAACCTCCATCGCACTCAAACCGGGACAAATCTTAGGATTTGACCTTATCCTACACGACAGCGACGATGACTCACATTTTTCTTGGATGGCTTGGGGCAAAGGCAAAGACAAATATAAAATGACAGATCGCCGAGGAGATGTCATCCTCATTGACAACACCACGCCTTTAGGATATCTCCAAGGGCGTATGTTATGGAGCGATACAAACGAAGGTGTTAAATGGGGACAGGTTTTGGTGCAATCACCCAAAGCATCCGATTTTAGTGTTGTCGTCAGTACAGATGAAAAGGGATATTTTTCATCCCCGCTTCCTACAGGTTCATACAACATCAGCAGTTTAGACCCCAGCAACCGTCCCCAAAAAACATACCTCACCATCAGCCCACAAGACACCACCCAAACCAACTTACAAATTGCCCCACCGTTAGGGGTTTCTCAAACCGCAGGCCCAGGCAAAACCGTTGAAACGGGCTCGGGTTTGCGCAAAGGACTCTGGCAAACGTATAGCATTGCCGATGGCCTACCTTCACCACATATCTCTCATATCATGCAAGACACGCGCGGTTATCTTTGGTTGGCCACCAATGGAGGGATGTGTCGTTTTGATGGTGAACAATTCACCACTTACACCATCCAAGATGGTTTGCCCAGCAACACCATCACCCACCTACTTGAAGACCAGCATGGCAACATTTGGATCACAACCCGTGAGCATGGCATCTGCCGTTTCAATGGCAACACCTTCACCACATTTACCACCCGAGATGGCTTGGGTGACAACCAAGCTTGGGTCATCTTCGAAGACAGCACTGGCAATATTTGGTTTGGCACAGATGGCGGTGCAACTCAATTTGACGGCAAACGATTTATTCATTACGACTTTAAAGACCACACCTCAGCACCCATTCTTGTGCATGACATATTAGAAGACAAAAAAGGCAACATCTGGTTTGCAACACGGGAAGGTGTTTATCAATTTGACGGCACCACGTTCACCCATTGGACCAA
>JABIFK010000318.1 GCA_018650745.1 Candidatus Latescibacterota bacterium
ATTCATTTTGCTTGCCATCAAAACCACACTCATCACGCAGCAACATCCATCCAAACTCAGACACGATCACATCGACAGTCGCACCACATAACAGCAAAGCACGTAAGGTGCGCACAGCGTAAATGGCGCCACTGGCACCTGTAATTGCAAGGGTAATGCGTTTCATAAAAAACCTTTAAAATCAGTGAATAGACGAATATGCGATTCGTTGATTCGTTGATTCGTTGATTCGTCTATTCGCCAGTCTTCATATCAACAAATCCGCCATCGTTCCAACAAAATACACCACACTCACCACACCGTTCATCGTCAATGACGCCATTCCTGCCTTTGATAGGTCTTGATTTCGCACCAACACATGTTCATAAATCAACAACCCGCCAACGGCAAACACACCAATAAAATAGATCGTGCCCAAACCAAAAACGTGGCCAACGCCAAGCATCAGAACAAAAGCAAGCAAATGGAAAATGCGGGCAATCATTAAGGCAGTTGCCACGCCAAACCGCTGTGGAATAGAATACATACCAAACTGTTGATCAAACTCAGCATCTTGGCAAGAATAAATCACATCAAAACCTGCCACCCACATCAACACGGCACCGCCCAACAGTAAAATCTCAACATCCAATCGTCCAGTTACTGCAACCCAAGCACCAATGGGGGCCAATGCCAATGCAACCCCCAAAAACAATTGCGTGGCCCACGTAAAGCGCTTGCTATAGGAATATAGAAATACAATACCCAATGCCACAGGTGACAATGCCAAACACAGCGGGTTCAACATATAAGCAGCAAAGACCAAAACACCAGAAGAAATCAATACCAACACCTTGACAGCCAATGGCGAAATCACCCCCCTGGGCAACTCGCGGTTGGCCGTACGCGGATTGGCCGCATCCATGTTACGATCTACCAAGCGGTTAAACCCCATTGCCGCACTTCGAGCCCCCACCATCGCCACCACAATCCACAAGACTTGCTCGGGTAAAATGCCATTTTGCACCGCAGCCAACGCCGCACCCGAAAATGCAAATGGCAGCGCAAAAATACTGTGCCCAAACTTAATCATACGCCCATAAGTTACCACGCGATCAAACACCATTATGCCTCCATGAAAGCTGCAACGTCCATCAATTCACCATTTCTTCTCGAAGATTCCCAACCTGCCAAAACGGGTCCCAGAGAAAACAAACCATCGTGATAATCGTTCAAAATAGCCGACCCGTCCCCCGTCTTTACAGCCTCAATAAACACGCACGCCTGCTCAAACCAGGGGTCAAAATCTTCCCCTTTAAAAACCACGTCACCATTCATCACAATACGATCATAGCCATACGTTTCTAAATAACCACCTTCAAAGTAGAACGTGAACCACGGTCGCTTGTTGCCATTTGTACCTTCTGCAGTGATAAAATTCATCGCAGTGGTTGAACCATTGTCCATTTGAAAATTGAATGCACAGGAACGTGCATACCCCTCACCCATATCATAAAAAGCTTGTGCGCGTACAGCATTTATCCCCGTCATAAACCGGATGTAATCCATTGCGTGCACACCCCAATCAAAGGCCATCCCACCGTGCTTGTCAAAATCTTGCTGCCAACTCCCCGGTTTGCTCGCACGCCGCCCCCAATCACCCGTGGCCCGATGAAAGTGCGTGTGCACAATCTCTTTATCGGCCAACAAACGTTTGGCCTCTTGAAACAGGGGACGATATCTTTCTCGAAATCCCACCGAATTGATCACATTCGCTTTTTTAACCGCCTCATCAATAGCTCTGACAACCGACATTTTGGTAGACTGAGGTTTTTCACTAAACAAGTGAATGCCCTTCTCCACAGCCTTTATCTCAACATCCGTCCTCACAAATGCAGGCACCACCGAATACAGAACATCTAACTTGGCCTGTTCAATCATCTCATAAGCATTGGTATATCTCTGAAGAATATCAAATGCGTCAGCCGTTTCTCTTAATGCATCTTCATTCACATCACACACAGCCACCACATCAACACCATCTATTTTTTGTAAGTTTGGAATATGCGTTTTGGTTGCAAACTGTCCCGTACCATAAATACCTACACGAACCTTCCCATCAACCGACATACATCCTCCTCTATCCTGTCTCGGGCATAAACGTGGGCATCACCACGCCATTAAACGCTTGAAAAGAACCTCTTATTTGTGCAAAATGCACCTCGCAATTGCGTGCCCCCCAGGCATACAATGCTCGCACAACGGGTGAATCTACAGGCACCAAAAACACAGGCGAACGCCCTATATTGGCATTCAGTTCCGCCAAAATCAAAGGCAACACCGATTCGTCTGAACGCATCACACCAGGCCCCAACATATTGCTGCCCGGATGATTCACAGAAACCAGCACACCGTCAATTCGCCCACCCAAGCCTTCATAAACCGACGTGTGCCAAATGCCTGCTTTATTCTGTATAAGGTACTCAAAGTCTTTTGTTCTATCGATCCCACTCACAAATTTTTCTAATGCAACAATAGCGGTCACATCTTCTAACTCTGCTTCACGCACCCGTTCCTTGCCTACCACATCAAAATCCAGTCCCCTATCAGGCACATCAATCATCATATCTTGAAAAGCTTGTCGCGGTACAAAACCCGCTTTGGTATACAAAGAAAACGAGTCCAAATTCATCGCACTCGATACCAAACGCACGGGTTTATTGTCTGCTTCGGAAAAGTCAGTAATATGTGTCAACAAAGCACGCGCAACCCCCCGACCAAAATAATTGGGATGCACATTCATAATGCCCAACGACACGTGCGTGGGTCTCGGATGATAAAAACACGAGCCCATCAGCATACCCGTATTCTCATCTTCGGCCAAAACACAACACCCCGGATCTAAGGCTTCATACACCTCGCAGAACAAGCGCACCGACTCAGGCCCATTGGCAAAAATAGGGAATCCACGATTCATTTGATACCAATAGTTCGTAGACACACAAATCAAATCAGCCACCGCCAACCAATCGACATCCGTCATGGGTCTTAGTTTCATATCACTTACCCGTCATGTGTTGTTTGCAAAAAACGACACTCATTTTTTATAGGCCATTGGAAAATAACATCATGGTATTGTACTTTACCGTCTCCCCATAAAGCCCATCAAATGTATCTAAATCTGACCAAATTTACAACCCCATCATCGCCACTCGTGTTTGGGATAACGACGGCGCAGTTCTTTCTTCAATTCGGGATACGTCCGCTCCCAAAACCCCTCTAAGTCATCCGTCACCTGTGCCGGACGAAAATTGGGTGCCAAAATCTCAAGACGCACTTTCTGTCGACCACCTGCTACTGTCGGAGTCTTGTATAAATCGTAAAAGTCTTGAATCTTCGCACGACCAACAGGTGGCCCATCTTCTTGATAGCGAATTTTCATCCCAAACCCTTTTGGCAATTTTATACGTATCGGTGTCATCTTCTCAACAAATTGCTGATCATCCCAAGACAAAGCCTGTTGCACATAGGGCAACACAGTCCGATTTCGAATTTGACTGTGGCGGGTTGCACCATCTACAATCTCATACAAGATCACCCGCACGTCATCTTCATCATATTCAATCAAGTCTCGATCGGGAAACCACTGACGCACACACCGTGTCCGAATCATCCAATGTTCTACGTCTTCATCCCATTTGGCCAACGCAATTTCCCCAGCCACAATTCGATCCACCAATACTTCTGCAGCCTCAGTTGGGTCGGCATTGGGTCGCGCAACACGGTGATAGACCAAACCATCATACGCGTGCGTTTCCACTTGCTCCACAGCTCTGTTATCTGCATTCCACACGGCATTGGAAGCCAAATCGATGCGATCAGAATGCACGTCCTCTAGCCATTCGGGCAACACCGCACTCGCCAGCGAAAGAACCGTGCGCACACCCTCACGGGTGGTGACCTCGCGTGTATCCAGTGCCACAAACAATCCGCGTGCAGAAACCACGCTCCCTCTATCCAATTCTACACGCTGCAAATCAGACATTTCACACGAACGCGAATCCACATCTCGACGAAAGGCAACATGATCAAAAAACCCGATCAACAAACAGCGTATAAGATCCGTTGTATCGCCTCGCCCTTTGCTTTGAATATTCGTATCGC
>JABIFK010000485.1 GCA_018650745.1 Candidatus Latescibacterota bacterium
AAAAAGACTGGTTTGAATGGCATTTTTAGAGCACAGGTCTGTCAGCATGATACCCGCTCGGGTATAGTGCTCGTTCTCTTTGAAAATACGCGCAAAGGCTTCGTGCGTGGCGCGTATCATATTGGGTGTAGACGCCGTAGGTGTTTCAAACTTTACGGTAATGGTTTTGCCGTGGTAGGGTTCAACAAAGGGGTTGGTTTCAATTGAAACCGTCATACAGCCCGCAACAGAATCTTGTTTTCTTAAGGCCTGAGAAGCAGACACCACATGCATGGCCAGGGCTTGTTTGAGTTGCTTGGGGTCTTTGACGGTTCGCCCAAACGACCGAGATCGCCCAATGGCTTTTTTGGCGGGCGGTGTATATTCCAATGGCATACACGGAATGCCACGCAACTCCCACACAATGCGAAGCCCCGTGATGGTCAAATGCTTTCGTATCCATGTGTCATCGGCACGGCTGAGTTGATAGGCTGTTTCAATGCCAATGCTTCTGAGTTTTTCGGCATACCGCTTGCCAATGCCCCACACGTCTTGAACGGGCACACCATCCAACATCTGGTCTCTTTTTGGGTGGTGGTTGAGATCCAGCACGCCCATCTGTTCTTTTTTGGCCACTTTGTTGGCAATCTTGGCCAATGATTTTGTGTTGCCAATGCCAATCGATACCGGAATGCCAATCGATTGTTGAATCGTATTTAAAATGGTGTGGCCATAGTCGGTGTTGGTGGGGCAATTGGGAAAGGTGACAAAAGACTCGTCAATCGAATAATTTTCTGTCTTGGGGGTAAATTGACGCAAAGCAGACATTACGCGATGAGACATATCGCTGTAGAGGGCATAATTGCTTGAAAAGAGCTGTACCTGATTATACAACAGATCATCCCGTGCCTGAAAAACGGGAATGCCCATTGGAATACCCAAGGCTTTGACCTCATTTGATCGGGCAACAATACACCCGTCGTTGTTCGATAAAACAACGACAGGTTTGTTCTTCAAGGAAGGGTCAAATGTGCGCTCGCATTCGACATAGAAATTGTTGCAATCAATTAATGCGATCGCATCCTTATAATTTGTGGATAACATAAGTGACCACACCCCACACACAAAAATCCATATCCTCAGTAATTTCTATGGGCACGTGTTCTTTGTTGGCTGGCAAAAGCAAAAGGCATCCTTTGCTTTGGGATATTCGTTTGATGGTAAATTGCCCATCAATGGCAGCAACAACAACGGCATCCACACCCGGTTCAAGCGCGCGATCTACCACCACAACATCTCCATTGTATATACCTGCATCCAACATAGAATTTCCGTCTACACGCACAAAAAATGTCGATGCAGGATGATCCACCACCAAATCATTTAGGTTGAGTGTGTTTTCATGATAATCTTCGGCAGGTGACGGAAAACCAGCAGGGACACGGCAGTGAAAAAAGGGGATTTTGTGAAATGCAATCGCTTCAGAAGGAATGAGATCCAACCCTTCGAGGTTGGCATGTGAATAGGTTTGAAACATAGATTTGTTTCTCTTGAGGTTGTAGAGTTTCAGTAAAAACAATTAATTAGTGAACAAACATGCACCTGTTTGGGGGTGCTTGTCAAGAAAAAACGCACGATGCCACTGTTTCAGTATCCTTATCACAAAGTGTGTGATGTATTCGTTTACACAAAAAAAACCGCGAGAACACTGTTCTCGCGGTTTTTTTTTAATTGTTTTAAACGGAGCAATTACCCAGAAATAATGCCGCCACCAGGAGGGCCACCTGCACCCGGCATGCCGCCTTGTCCGGGAACGACGATGCGAGATGACTCTTGCCGACGTTGCTCTTTGGCTTCTTCGATCATTCTGTCTACGGCCTCTTTAATGGCCTCTGGAAATTGAGTGATGGCATCTTGAAGATTGCTGGCTTCAATAGGGGCTGTCACAGGTAAGGGGCCCATTTGAGACATAATTTGTGTTGAGGCAACGTACATGGTTTCGCGACTTGGGTCATCGGTACCATCAATTTTGATGGGGATAAGTTGGCGAATGGATGCCACGCGAAGGTCTGTAATGGCCTGTTCGCGGTATAAGTTGTCTTGATCGACTTGAATTTGATCAAGGGGCAACTGGTCTGCCATGAGAAACTCCCTTTAAAAACAGTCTTGGGTTGCGTGTCGAATGCCCCCTGCGTTCGACTTTGAGCAGCAACCCCACATGAATATGAATTGTTGGGGGTGAT
>JABIFK010000545.1 GCA_018650745.1 Candidatus Latescibacterota bacterium
GTCACCCCATCACCTCCACGCTCTGGGTCTGTTCTTCTAAAATAACGTACAACAAACGTTCTACGCCATCAGCATCATCTTCGGTCATAAGCGCCTGTCTATACTGCGCAGCGCCTGGAATCCCTTTAATATAAGCTGCCAAGGGCCGTCGCATTTCGAACACGCCCTTGCGCGGGCCTTTGGCTGCCACAGACAAATGTAAGTGCCGGACTGCCATTTCAATCTTGTCACTTAAAACGGGATCAGGCACCTTCTCTCCTGTTGCAACAAATGTCTCGATCCCTTTAAATATCCAAGGGTTGCCAATCGCCCAACGCCCAACCATCACCAAATCACACCCTGTAACATCCATCATTTCCTTTGCGAGCTCAGGGTTTCGCACATCTCCATTCCCAATAACGGGAATCGACGTCGCTTGCTTAACCCGCGCAATGATATCCCAATTGGCCTGCCCTGTGAATTTGGCCTCTCGTGTGCGCCCATGAACAGCGATAGCGGAAGCACCGGCATCTTCTGCCACTTGCGCAACACGCACCGCTTCATCCGCATCCTCCCATCCACTTCTTATTTTTAACGTCACCGGCACATCAACAGCCTGAACCATTGCAGAAATAATCCGCCCCAGAAGAGGTGGATCTTTCAACAAAGCAGCCCCAGCATTGCGCGTGACGATCTTTTTTACGGGACATCCACAATTAAGGTCTATCATGTCAGGTTTGCGCTCGGCAATAACTTGAGCCCCATCTGCCAAGATTTCGGGTTCTGAACCAAAGACCTGAACCGAGATGGGATGTTCGTGTTCATCAAAGTCGAGGTATTCACTTGACCGTTCGCTGCCTTCGGCCAACCCCCGGGCGCTCACCATCTCGGTAACCGCCATACTTGCGCCTTGCTCGCGGCATAGTGTTCGAAAGGCGTGGTCTGTAACACCCGCAAGTGGGGCCAGAACAGTCACGCCAGGAATATCAACATTGCCAATTTTTGTAGCCATAAAACATCTCAAAATCTATTTAGAAATCGATGATCTTGCTCAGAACAGGTGTTTAAGAAAATAGTAAACCTTCATCCATTGGGGCTCAAATCCTTAAAATCTAACAAACACCCTCCAAATGGCAACCCTAATGATTGAAGATGCATGCACCCAAAAAAAAAGCGTTCGGCCTAAAACCGAACGCTCAATCGATTAGTTGGGATGAATCCAGAGTTTCTTCCATTGCGCCATAATGCGCAATTGTTTTTGTGACTGATAGTAGTGCCCCAATAACTCAGTCACCTTCATCCGCAACGCCAGTTTGTGCAAATCAACATCCATGACAACCTCCTTTTGAAAGGTTTGGCAACACAAATATGATAAGCAGGTCCATACGCAATGTCAACCCCCTGAGCCTCTGGTGGTATTTCTGCTTTCATCCCCTCCAAAACTCATTTATATTGACAGTCCTGTTTCATTTTTAACAATTCTAAAGGAGTTTTACCTATGTCGGATAATTTACTGAAAAACAAACTGGCCCAAGGCGAAGCCGCAATCGGCCCATTTGTCAATCTGAGTTCTGGGGCACTGATCGAAATTGCGGCATATGCCGGTTTTGATTTTGTGATTTTAGATACAGAACATGGACCTCTCGACATTCCCACGTGCGAAGACCTCTGCCGTGTTGCCCACGGTGTGGGCATTACCCCCATCGTGCGCATTCGCGAAAATGACGCCGCACAGGTGCTTCGTGCCCTTGACATTGGTGCTGGTGGTGTTCAGGTGCCTCAAATTTGTACCAAGGCAGACGCTGAAGCAGTTGTTCAGGCAGCCAAATATTCACCCATTGGCATGCGAGGCGTGTCTCCCTATACCCGAGCAGCCCGTTATTTTGCAGATGGGGGTGCTATTTTTGAACGCCTCAATGAAGAATCCATGCTTCTCGTTCATATCGAAGGCGTCGAAGGTCTCGAAAACCTTGAAGAAATCGTGACTGTGCCAGGCCTCGACGTCATTTTCTTGGGCCCCTATGATCTTTCGCAGTCATTGGGCATTCCGGGGCAAGTACACGATCCCCGTGTTGTGGACCGTATGAAAGAAGCCGTCGAACTCATCAATGGTGCAGGGCTCACCGTAGGTACATTTGCAGACAGCCCTGAAACGGCCAAAATGTGGATTGATGCTGGCGTAAAATACATCTCGCTATCTGTAGACACAGGCATCTATTTGCGCGGATGTCGGCAGATGGTTGAAGAAGTCAAGGGTTAAGTCTTTTTTGACACAAAAAAAGGGGCAGCCCAAGTGGGCTGCCCCTTTTTTTTAAGATCAAATTTACTCATCATCATCTGTCGAAACGGGCAAGTCATCACTCAGCAAGATTCGGCGACGGGGACGGTCTTGTTGAAAACGCTGGGGCGTGCGTTCCATGCGCTCTTGGATCTCCATCGTAAAACGCGCCGTAGGAACTGCCTCTAAACGCATGGGATGAATCGGTTCACCCGATTCTTCACAAAAACCATAAGTCCCATTTTCAACCTTCAACAATGCATGATCAATGTCGGCCAATTCGCGACGTTCATGGTTGCCGAGTGTGGTCATCAACTCAAGGGATGTCGAATTGCCAGCCGCATCAAGTGGGTCCGCTGCCACATCGCCTCGAATTTCATCAATATCTTCATCCTGATTAAGCACTTGCTTTAACAACTCACGCTTGCGCTCCATCAGGAGTTTTTCATATACAGCGAGCTTTTTTTTGCTCAAGGGTTTCTGTTTTGCCATACGCCTAACGGCCCCCTATGACCTACTACAGTGAATAGTTATTGGTGTGAACTTAATCGGCAACTTATAAAACAAACTTCACAAAAAAAGACCAGGACAAAACATATCCCAAACCTATGCTAATTAAAAACAGTGTCTTACACCAAAAATAACACATGTCTAAATATTAGTCAAAAAAATGAATGCTACAATTTATGTTACCCGACCTCTGATGTCAAGCCCCTCGCTTGAAAAAATTGGCACAAACCATTGAAAATATTGACAACTTCGCCTTATTTTCTTAGAAAGAAGACGACAGAGACAATCAAAAGGTTTCTCAAAATTCGGGAGCAAAATAATGCGAAAACAGATCTGTAGAGCAAGTATGTGTTGGTCCGCCGCTTTTCTTCTTGGCTTCTTAGCCTGCGGAGGTGAGCCCAAAGTTCAAAAAAACAATAACTTCGAAGACAAAGTCGAGCTAAACTGGACATGGAAACGAACGGTGAACAATTCAGCAAATTTTGTGTATGGCACAGTTAAGAACAAAACGGACACACCCATCCAAAAGGTAGAACTGGAGTTTCGCACCCAAGATGCACAAGGCAGAATCATTCAAGCCTTTACATTTGGTGTCGAAAACTTCAAGGCAAACGAACAAAAACCGTTTACCAAAGACTACCCAGCCCAAGTGGCACAAGAAGACAGTGGGTTTGTAATCGTAAAAAACATCATTTCGGCGAATTAATTCCCTCTAAGAATGTTTCCAGTTGAAGCGCATTTTGCACATCCCCCATTTCCAATCCGCCTTTACGAGCAATACCTACCCCAAAGTGCATATCCGCTAATCCCGCAGTGCTATGCGCATCGGTGTTGATTGGAATTTTCACGCCTTTTTCTTTTGCATAATCCAAATAACGCCAATCCAGCTCTAACCGAGCAGGGTTGGCGTTAATTTCTATCGCTGTCTGGGTCTCTGCTGCTGCATCAATGACGGCACGCATATCCAACGGATATCCTTCACGGGCCAAAAGCAATCGTCCCGTGGGATGGCCTAAGATATCAACATGAGGGTTTTTAACTGCTCGAATGACCCGATCTGTTGCTTCTTTTTCAGTCATAGCGAACTTAGAATGGATGGATGCCACCACCACATCAAACTCTGCCAAGAAGTCGTCGTCAAAATCCAACCGACCATCGCCCAGAATATCCACTTCAATGCCCTTGAGCACACGAATACCGTCCAAAGTTTCGTTCACCTGATCAATTTCATCCCACTGTGCACGAACGCGTGTTTCATTCAATCCATTGGCATAAGCAGCCGCTTTGCTATGATCACAAATGCCAATATAAGTATATCCCAAACTCAAAGCTTCTTTTGCCATCTCCTCAACAGTATTTCGGCCATCACTATAGGTCGTATGCACGTGCAGCGTGCCTTTAAGATGCTGTTCAATGACCAACTCTGGCAACCGTTTTGCCTCCGCAGCCTCAATCTCACCTTGTCCCTCTCGTAACTCTGGTGCAATATAGGGCAAATCAAGCGCAGCAAACAAACCCACTTCATCATCACACGCGATTCGTTTCTCGCCCTCATACAAACCATATTCGTTCAACTTCCATCCGCGTTCTTTGGCGCGTTGACGCATCATTGTGTTGTGTTCCTTGCTTCCTGTAAAATGATGCAAAACATATGGAAATTCATCGTCGGCAACCATTCGCAAATCAGCACTCATTCCCGATTGCAAAATAACACTCACCTTGGTCTCCCCCTGGCCCGTTACTTCATCAACTCCATCATAACTAACAAATGCTTCTCCTAAGGCAAGTGGGTCTTCCGTACTCACGACAATATCCACGTCTTTGCTTGTCTCCATTTTCCGACGCACACTCCCAGTCACTTCCAACCGGATCACGTCGGGCAAGTCTTTCAAATAATCCCGCAGGTTTTCAGCCTCAACTTGTGCCGTTCTGCTCAAAAAGCGCCCACGGTGTTTTTGCAAATATGCCACGCCTTGCAAAATATTCTGCGCCGTCTTTTTTCCAAAACCACTCAACTTCTCAATCTCACCCGCTTCACAAGCCTTGGCCAGAGCATCCACATCAGAAATACCCAAAGATTCATAAATCCCCCGGACCCGCTTGGCACCCAAACCGGGCACATCCAACATCCCCAGCAATCCTTCAGGAAGAGCCGCCTTCAAATCGTCAACACCCGGCAATTTTCCTGTATCAACAAGCGCCGCAATATTATCGGCCAATTTGCTGCCAATACCACGAACAGAATCCAATGTGCCATTCTCAATGAGGCCTGTTGCAGGTTCCTTTAACAACTCAATCTGTCGAACGGCATTGCTATAAGACCGAATGCGGAAGGAATTCTCACCGTTGAGTTCCATCAAGGTTGCCATTTCTTCAAGTGCCAAAGCAATATCTTTATTGTTCATCAAATCCAATCCTGAAATCTGCGCGTATCAACGCACCGTGAAATTATGTGGACATTTCAACTGCAAGATATATTTTTAAACCGCACCGTGCGTGTAGACCAAACGCAGTGGCACTCCCCCCGTACAACGTGCACAATGGCGGGTGTGAGGAGGCACGTAAAGAGCAGTGCCAGGATTGACAACATGAACGTCGTCACCAATTTGTATTTCTCCCTCACCGCTTAAGATATACAACGCTTCTTGATCGTCGTGTTCTTGTATGTTACCAGGCTCAAATTCTGTTGCGTGATACTCGGCAACACCCAAATTAAAACCTGCTTGGGTTGGAATATCATTCGTCCCAATCAGGTTTTTGCCCCATCGATCTGCAAATGTTGCAGGCGTTATTTCGTCTTCCCTTACACTCGACATGGTAAATCCTCCATTTAAATTTGAAGCAATATAGACAGACTTGAGGCATTCGTCAATGAACCAGAAACTAAAAACAGCAGTTGTAGGTTTGGGCCGTATTGGTTGGCAATTTCATTTTAAGCAAAGTGTTGCATCAGATCAGTTTAATCTTTGCGCCGTTGTTGACCCTTTGCCCGATCGTTTGGCAGAAGCCCACCAAGAGTCGGGTTGCAAGGGATATTCTGATTTTGACGCGCTCCTACAAAATGAAACACTCGATGTCATCGCAATAGCTTCACCCACCACCTACCACGAAGAGATGACGTGTGCGGCAATCGAAAAGGGCTGTCATGTTATTCTCGAAAAACCAATGACAACATCTCTCGAATCAGCAGATCGCATGATTGCTTGTGCCCAGAAAAATGCGCGCAGAATCTTTGTTTATCAAC
>JABIFK010000217.1 GCA_018650745.1 Candidatus Latescibacterota bacterium
AAAGCACCCGTACCACCCGGCGTTTGCACCGTACCCGCCCGCCCATTCATCACAATCTCGTGATCGGTGCCCCACAACAAGGTCTGTACCGCAGCGTTATAAGCCGGCAAGCCAGGAATCGTCAAATAATCCTTCGTATCTTCATCCGCCAAAATCCTTTCTTCAGCTCGCTTCACCGATGCAAAAATCGGTGTCCACCCATTCCCATCCTTATACACGCCTACGCCCAAGTTAATCTTGTTTTCATTGGTGTCTTTGCCAAATGCCTCGTTCAAACCCAAAATAGGGTCTGCAGGTGCCATTTCCATTTTTTCAAACATGGTGTGTCCCTTTACGTGTTGGTTCATGTCATCCCATCAATTGATCAGACCAAAAGATAATCAGGTGCCTCCTAAAATGCAAGAAATCACCTACGCAGATAACCACAATTCAACAGCCGGTAAAACATCTCTTTTGTGCTCAGGCCGAAGGAGGTTATCCAACAACTCTGTAGCATTCGACCTGACTGCACGTTGATCACTCGTTAAACCCGTATACGCACGGTGAATGTCTTCTGGTTCATATATCAGCGCCAATAAACCCACCACACGGCGCAACCGAAAATCTGCATGCCCCCTACCCGCCAAAGCCGTCTCTCTCAAAATTGCGGCCAAAACTGGCCCTTCATCAAAAATGAGATCTGTTTTTTGGCGGCGCAACTCATCCAACGCATCAATAATGGGTTCACCCAACGCTTCCTGATGATTCTGTAGAAATGCCAACAAAACACGCACAGCCTGCTGGGTGCCAACAGCGGCCAAACATCCGGGCAGAGCATGTTTCAGTTGCACATCTTCTGCAGGGTCATCCATATAATCTCGCAATGTTCCCAATACGCGTTCACCATACGCCAAGAGTGCACGTTGGGCATACAACATCAACCGATCATCTGCTAAATACGGTACGATCAAAGGCACAAAAAAACGCCGACCGGTCAGCGATACGCCTTCTAATGCCGCACGAACAACCACAGGAGAATCATCTGCGAGCAACCGCATCATCACCACATCACAAGCAGGGTCATCCATTTCACACAAAATCTGTGCCGCTTCTGCCCGCCCAGCTTCCGCATCTTCCCCAGTGCCTTCCCAGAGATCATCAAGCGCTTCCAATACTTGATCTTGTGACATTTTTCCAGCCTGTGCCATTGCACCAATGGCAACCACCCGCACACGCAAATCTTCGTCCTCTGCCAACATGAGCAAATTGTCCAATGCTTGCGCATCACCAAAGTGCCGCAAATATCGCACAGCAACAATCCGCACATCCCCCGCCTCATCGTCTAACAAGGCACGCGCCTCACGCACAAAACCTCCTTCTCCTGCACCGCTCAACAGATCCAGCACGTGGGAACGCACAGCAGCCGAAGGATGTGTCATGGTCTCTTTCAATTGGGGCAGAATTGGCGTTTTATCGTGCATCAAATCCAATAGCACTAAGTTTTGACACACTTGTACTTCATCTTTGCTGCTTAAGCCCTGGAGCAAAAGTGCCACCGTATCTTCATCCAAGACTTCTGCCACACGTTCGCTGGGCTGCACCGGGGTTTCAGAGAACAAGTCTCGTAATGTATCAACATACGCGTGCCGAACCGAAAACACAGTGATCCCCCAAAGCGCAATCAACACAATGGACACAATGCTCAACGCCGATACAGAAAACCCCAGAACAACCGTGCAAATAAGCACAATCAAGCCGCCCACACCTTCAAAAAAGCGTGCGCCTAAAATATCGATCAATGGACGGGCTTTAGATCGCACAGCCGCCGGCAAGGGCAGATATAAAATTTCTCGTGTGGCTTCCTGAATCGAATACCGGGTCCCTGCTTCACCCATGCGTGCGGCAATGGCCACCCACAGAATAGGAAACAGAAAAATACCCACCGACCCGATCAACAACGTGCTCGGCAACAAAAACAAAGCCACACCAATGCCAAACCGCATCAAGATCATACGGGTGAAAACCAATTGAAAAAAGAGACCCACCACATTAACACCCGCGAAAAATTGGGCAAAAAATGCGGCTTTCTCTTCAGCAGAAACAAATGAGGCATCGACCACGGCATTAAATTGGTAGTCCACTACCGTCTGCACAATCATACTGGCCCCAGAAACGAGCGCGATCAATTTCAAGTGCCGAAATTCTCGAAACAAACTAAACCCAGGTAGCGAGCCTTCTGATGATCCCGCGTCCGATGTCTCAACAACGCCACCTTTGCGCTCAAAATAAAATATGAGCGGCAAACAAGCGGCCAAGAAAAAGATCGAAAAATAGATCAAGTTCACCGTTTCAGTACCCAAAACTTCGATGCCAGCAAAAACAACTGCCGACCCCGCTATACCGCCCACTGTTCCGCCAGCACTCACCCATCCAAAAAGCTGCTTACCTTCACGCGGCGTAAATTGATTCCCTGCCAGTAACCAAAACTGAGTAAACAACACATTGGAAAACAAATTTGCCCAAAT